>CAYXEE010000116.1:0-7342 GCA_964463935.1 uncultured Chitinophagaceae bacterium
AGATTGCATAGTAATAAACTGCTAAAACTCACTCTTTTTCTAATGACAAATCTGGTTTTAATCTTTCATATTGATGACATTAACCCGAGTTTAAATAATGAGAATTACAGCGCTTAAAAGAAATGAGACAGAGACAATCCATTTAAACAAAATTTATAACGAGCCCTGCTTAGATACTATGAGCAGAATGAAAGATAATTTTGTAGACCTGGTAATCACCTCGCCGCCTTACAATATGAATCTAAGAATTAGAAATGGAAAATATTGTTCACGGCAAATTGTAAAAGAATTCAGCACTAAGTACGCCCATTTTGACGATAACCTCCCAATTGATGAATTTTACACGCTTCATAGCGCCGTTGTAAGAGAATTATTACGAATAAGCAAAATTGTTTTTTACAATATTCAAATTGTTACGGGAAGTAAAAGAGCCTTTTTCAAAATTATTGGAGAATTTTCTGATTCTCTTAAAGAAATAGTAGTATGGGATAAAGGCGTAGCTCAGCCGGCAATGGCTCCTAATGTTTTAAATAGACAAAGTGAATTGATTTTAATTTTTGAAAAAGATAATGCAATTAGCAGACAATTTGAAAAATGTAATTTTAACAGGGGAACGTTAAACGATATTTGGAATATTGGTCGCGGAAAAAAAATTGATAAAAGTCATAGCGCGGTATTTCCTGAAAAATTAGTACAAACCATACTTGCTAATTTTAGCAATGAAAATGATATAGTGTATGATCCGTTTATGGGAACCGGAACACCCGCATTTGTTTCTTCTAGAATGAATAGAAAGTGGATTGGAAGCGAAATCAATTTAGAGTATTGCAAAACTACTACTGAAAGAATAAAAAGTAACGAAAATTTGTTTTTCTAATCGTAAACTTAAAACGACAAAGCCGGAAATATTGTTTTCAAAATTTTTACAGGTTAAAAACTAATAACCGAAATTACGCAAGAAGTAATTTTTTTACGGTAACATTGTCCCGAAGGAATGCTTTTACGAAGACAATCAGATGGAGTTCAGCGAAGCCGGTCCGCCGAATGTGTACTCTATCTAGCGGATGTTTCAAACTTTTACCGCTCCGCGAAAACCTCTTGCAGCGTAATACGACTCTGCTCCATTGTGATATAAAAAAACCGTATCATAACGCCGATCGCAAAACAGCGCCCCGCCAAGTTCTCTAATTTTTTCCGGAGTTTTTATCCAGCTTGAAGTTTTTGTATCGAATGCGCCGAGTTCCTGCAGTTCGCGGTACTCTTCTTCCGTCAACAATTCAACTCCCATAGCGGCGGCGGCGTCAATCGCGCTGTTTTTTGGTTTAAATTCTTTTCTGGAATCCAGCGCCTCCCTGTCATAACACAAACTTCTTCGCCCGCTCGGACTTTCCGGCGAACAATCGTAAAAAATAAATTCGCCGGTTTTTTTGTCAACGCCTGCAACATCCGGCTCGCCGCCGCTTTGCTCCATTTCATTTAACGACCAAAGTTTTTCTTCGTTAATTTCCAGTTTTGCCTGCACTTTTTCCCATTGTACGTTTTTATGACGCTTCATATTTTTTTCAAAACGCAGTTTTAAAATTTTAAGCAGATCTTTCCTTTTTTCTGCCGTTAACTTTTTTTTAATATTTTTCATCTCTATTTTTTATTTTTTAATTGAATTGCTGAAATTGTTCTTCTTGTCGGATCGGTAATCGCTTGAATACATCTCTTCGTAAGTTCATATTTATGCAACTATTTAACTACCGAAAATACGCGAAGTCAAATAGCCGCGCAAGTATTTTTTTCAATTTTAACTGAAGTTACGC
The DNA here is from genome assembly GCA_964463935.1 of uncultured Chitinophagaceae bacterium. Classification (GTDB taxonomy): domain Bacteria; phylum Bacteroidota; class Ignavibacteria; order UBA10030; family UBA8401; genus JACFMZ01. The sequence continues at coordinate 1,809 of CAYXEE010000116.1, forward strand.
AGAAAGAGAAAAGTCAACGTCATTCCCGCCCAACTTCGTCGTTAAGGCGTGCATTTTCCGAAGGAATCTCCCAAAGGAATCCCTTCGGGAAGGGCATGACGAACTTACTTTTTTAAGCATTTTTTTATTTTGCGTTACTTCAGATTTTTATATTGTTTACCGCGTAATTAAGACGCCTGCTGTTTGTTATTATTGTAACTCCAACGCTATTTTTTTATCTTTAATGTGAAAATGAAATTGAGAAAAAGAAAGGCAATTACAATTTTATGAACCGAAGTGTTGTGTTGTGTGTTGTCGGCATGTTGCTCTTGTTCGGATGCTCGGCTACGAAAGAGCAAATAAAACCGGAAATTCCCTCATCGCAGGAAGTTTCTGCGCAGGATAAACAAACTGCGCTGCAATATTTTATTGACGGCTCGCTGAAAGAAAGTAAGGGACAATACGCAGAGGCAATTTTAGATTATCAAGAAGCGCTGCGGTACGACAAAAACGCGGCTATCTTTTACTCGTTGTCAAAAAATTATTCGCAGCTGCGCCGCCACGCGCTTGCTGCGGAAAATGCGCGCGAAGCAGTAAAGCTCGATTCTGAAAATTTAGAATACCGCCAAACGCTCGCCGGAATTTACATTACTTCCGGGCAGTTCAACGAAGCGGCAAAAGAGTACTCGGAAATTGTCCGCCGCGATTCCGGCAATGTAAATGCGCTTTATGCTCTTGCCCAATTAACAGAGCGGACGCGTCCGATGCAAGCGCTGCAATTATACCAAAAAATTTTAGATCGAAGCGGTCCATCGTGGGAAGTTTTGCTTCAAGTAGCGCAGTTAAATTCCATTCTCCAGCGGTTTGACGCCGCCGCAAATGCGTTTGAACAAATGACCAAGCTTGATCCAAGCAATTCGGCATTGAAGCAAAATCTTGCAGAAACTTACGTCCGCGCCGGCAAACCGGAAAAAGCGCAGGAAATTCTGAGCGACTTGTTGGAAAAAAATCCCGACAATGTAGAATTAAATATTTCTTCCGCCGAATTATTTTTGCAGCAAAACGATTGGAAAAATGCCGAACCGTATCTGCTAAAAATTTTAAAAAACGATTCGCTTGACGCCGACACGCGATTCAGAATCGGCATTGCGTATTATTCGCAGGCGCTGAAAGATTCTCTTCTGCTTCCTAAAACGCTGGAACTATTTAAAAATTTTTCAAAAGCATTTCCCAATGATTGGCGCGCGCTTTTGTACACAGGGGTTTTATACAGAACAACAAAAAACGATTCTTCTGCGCGCGAATATTTGACGAAAGCGACGCAGATTGCAAGTAAAAATCCTGAAGCTTGGTGGCAGCTCGGCTGGCTTCATTTCGACCGCCAAAATTTTAACGAAGCGGTTGAAGTAATGGAAAAAGCAAGGCAGTACATTCCCGACGATTTTCGCGTTCACCTTTTGCTCGGTATTGTGTACAGCCGCGCGCAACGAAATCAGGAAGCGCGCGTTGCATTAGAGCGAGCCGTAGAATTGAATCCGGCGGATTTAAATGCGCTTTCATCGCTCGGCTTAACGTACGATGCGCTGAAAATGCACGCAGAATCCGATTCTGTATATGAGCGCGCATTGCGAATTGATTCCGATTACGCGTTGGTACTGAACAATTATGCGTACAGTTTGTCCGAACGAAAAATTCAGTTAGACCGCGCGGAAAAAATGTCGCGCCGTTCGTTAGAAAAAGATTCTCTCAATTCGTCGTATCTTGATACATTCGGCTGGATTTTATACCAACGCGGAAAATATTCCGAAGCGCTCGTCTATATTCAAAAAGCGGTTAATCTTGGCGATGCAAATCCTGTTGTGCTGGAACATCTCGGCGATGTTTATGCAAAATTGAATCAAACAGAAAACGCCAGAAAATATTGGAATCTCGCTTTGGAAAAAGACCAGAACAATGCGGCGTTAAAAGAAAAAATTTCAAAAGGAAAACCGTGAAGATAATATTTATTTCCGTTTCACTGCTTGCAGTTATTCTTTTCGGCTGCGCTCCTCCGCCCTCAAAAATTGCGCCGGAAGAGACGCTGACGTTTGAAGAAATTTCCGCTTCGCTGCGGGAGTCTGCAAATTCTTTCGAAACATTTTCTGCGGAAGGTTCCATTACTGTTGAATCTCCGCAGTTATCGCAGGCGGTCGGATTTGAACTTGCCTCGCGCGGAAATGATTCTATGAAAATAATTGTGCAGGGTCCGTTTGGTATTACGGTTGGAATGGCTCTTTTTACAAAAAATAATTTTACGGCGTACAACGCAATCAACAATTCCCTCTATCGCGGCTCGCTTACTGCGCAATCAAAATTTCCGCTTCTGGCTTCGCTTTCGCCCTCTATTGCATTTAATGCTCTGCAGGGATTATTTGTGTTTGCGCCCGAACAATCGGCGGATAGTTTTTCCGTTTCGCAGGACGGAATTTTTTCATTTGTTATTCTCACCGGCGAAAAAACATACGACTCATATTTTTACAATCCCAATTACAAGCGAATTGTGCGGTATGTTCGAAAGCAACTTGAAACAAACGAAACCATGTGGAATATTAGCTATCAATTCACGAAAAAAGAAAACGGCGCTATAATGCCGGAGATTATTACGCTCACAATTCCTAAAGAGCAAACAACGCTAACCATTGAATACGAAAGCGCGCTCTTTAATAAAGAAATTGCTAATCTTAAAATTTCATTTCCGAACGATGCGGAAGTAATTACCGTTCAATGATTCGCTTCGTTCGATATTGTGCTGTTGTTTTTTTTGCCGCCGCGGCGCTTCTTGCAAATCAAACAGATTTAAAAAAGAAAGATTTGCAGTTACAACGTCTTCGCTCAGAAATAGAAGAATATGAAAAGCAAATTCGTCAAAGCGAAAACAAAGAAAAGGCAACGCTTGACCGATTGGATAAAATAGAGCAGCAGGCAAATCTTGTCCGCTCGCTTCTTTCGGAACTGCGCGGCGAAGAACGTTCCATTCGCAACTCTATCGATTCGACGCGGACAAACATTTCTTATTTAGCAAATCAACTTTCATACTTGCGCAGTCATTATGCAAAATATGTTTCATCGGTGTATAAATACGGAAAAGTGTACGACCTGGAAACAATTCTTTCCGCAAATTCCATCAATCAATTATACATTCGCATAGAATATCTCCGCCGCTTTGCCGACCAGCGAAGGCGCGATTTAGAAAAAATGGAATTCAAAAAGCGGCAGATTGAATTGGAACAGAATGTTCTGGAAGATAAACTTTCGTTAGAGCGAAAATTGATAGCGGAAAAATCTACCGAAGAACGCTCGCTTGTTTCCAACAAGGAACGGCGGCAGCGCGTATTAACGGAAATTCGCAGCGATAAAAGCCAATTGAAAAAAGAATTGAACAGAAAAATTTCCGCCGCAAAAGAATTGGAAGGAATTATTGCTCAGTTAATTGAGCGGGAACGCATTCGCAAAGAAAAAGAAGAACGCGAAGATCGCGAGCGCAAAGAACGTCTTGCAAAATTACGCGCGGAACAGCGCGAGCGCGAGCGGCAGGCGCAGTTAAAACGCGAACAAGAACTTGCGGAGCTTCGCAGAAAAAATGAAATTGCAAAAGCAAAAGCGAAAGAGCGCGAAATTGAAATTGCAAAACAAAAAGAAGCGCAGCGCGAAAAACAATTTGAAGATGAAACAATTGTTGAAAATACCGGAATTCCTTTTCCGCAGCGCAAAGGAAAACTGAGGTGGCCTGTTTCTGCCGGCAGAATTACCGCGCGCTTCGGCAATCACGTTCATCCCGTAATGAAAACAATTACCACCAACACGGGTATTGACATTGCAACGCGCGATAATAGTCCCATTAGAACCGTTGCGGACGGCGAAGTTGCTCTTATTCACTGGCTTCCCTCCTACGGAAATTTAATTATTGTAAACCACAACAACGGATTCCGCACCGTGTATGCTCATCTATCGGATATTGTCGTTTCCGCCGGACAAAAAATATCAGAGGGCGAAACAATTGCGTACAGCGGAAACTCGCTCACCGGCGACATGCTTCATTTTGAACTCTGGAAAGAAAAAGAAAAACAAGACCCGGAAGAATGGCTTTCCCGCCGATAAAAAAAATTCTTGACTTCTCTGCAAAATATTTTCATATTAACGTATGAACAATTGTTCAATTGTTAAAATTTACAGCTTCCGCTTATTGGTATTGTATGAAAACAAAATTTAAAAACTCTAAACAAGCGCTCTCTGCAAAGCGTTCGCTTGCCGACGACGAGACGCTTGCGGGATTGAGCGAAATTTTCAAGGTGCTCGGCGACCCGACTCGCCTGCAGATTGTTCTTGCGCTCTCCAAAGAAGAATTGTGCGTGCAGGATATTGCCGCAATTTTAGAAATGACGGAATCAAGCATATCGCATCAATTGCGCGTATTAAAAACGCTGCGGCTGGTAAAACTTCGCCGCGATGGAAAACTTTCGTATTACTCTCTGGATGATGAACATATTGAAGATTTAATCCGCGTTGCAGCGCGCCACATTTCGGAATAACAATGACAAAAGAAAAAAATACCACGTTATGCGTTGAAGGTATTTGCTGCGCCGCCGAACAATCTGTAATGGAAAAAAAATTACAGCAGCTTTCCGGCATTCGCGCTTTCAGATTTAATCTTGTTACCAAAAAATTATTTCTTACTCACGCCGCAGAGACGGAAAAAATTATCGGCGCGCTGAAAACCGCCGGTTTCTCATCATCAATCGAATCACACCACAAATCACAATCACAGGAAAAACCGATTTTATCAAATCCAATTGCGTTATTCACTGTAGCGTCTTCTGTTGCCGCTCTGCTGGGCTTTGTAACAAGCGGAATTGTTTCCATTATTTGTTCTCTCCTTGCCGTCTCCGTTGGCGGATGGAAAATATTTTTTAAAGCATTAAAATCTTTACAGCTGCTTACATTGGATATGAACGTGTTAATGAGCGCGGCGGCGCTCGGCGCAATTGCAATCGGCAAGTATGAGGAAGCGGCGGTTGTTCTTGTGTTGTTTTCCGTTTCTCTTTTATTGGAAGAATTCAGTATGGCGCGCACGCGTAAAGCTATTTCTTCCCTTCTTTCCATTGCACCGCAAACCGCATCGTTGAAAAAATCAAACGGCGACGAAATTATTATTCCTGCAGAAAGTATCGCAGTCGGCGATGTTGTTGTTGTCCGTCCCGGAGAAAAAATTTCCATTGATGGAATTGTAACAAGCGGAAATTCAACCGTCAATCAATCCGCAATTACCGGCGAATCAATTCCTGTAGAAAAGCAGATTGGCGATTCGGTTTTTGCCGGAACGCTGAACAATCGCGGCGCGCTGGAAATCCGCGCAGCAAAAACAGCAAACGATACAACGCTTGCTAAAATTATTCATCTTGTAGAAGAAGCGCAGGCGCAAAAATCTCCGACTCAAACATTTGTAGAAAAATTTGCCAAAATTTATACTCCGTCAGTTTTTGGCGCGGCGATCGCAATTGCTGGTTTGCCTCCGCTGT
>CAYXEE010000117.1:0-7255 GCA_964463935.1 uncultured Chitinophagaceae bacterium
GCACACCACAACACACCGTCAGCTTTTTGTTCTTCCCAACGGCGGATTTGTGATTGACACGCCCGGCATGCGCGAACTCGGTTTGTGGAATATTGATTCATCAACAGTGGCAGATACATTTCCTGAAATCGGCAACCTTGCTGTTGATTGTAAATTTACCGATTGCACGCACATTCACGAACCGCATTGCGCCGTGCTGAGTGCAGTAAACAGCGGCTCGCTCGATAAATCTCGATATGAAAGTTATATCAAATTAGTAAAAGAAGTCGAGTACATCGCATCAAAAAGCGACATTACAAAACAGCAGGAACGTAAAGCAAAAGAAAAACAGCTTGGGCGAGTGATAAAAAACTATTACAAGATTCAGAAAAATAAAAAACAAACCTGACAGGTCTTAAAGACCTGTCAGGTTTGTTTTTTCTTATTCCCAAATTCCATTAGGGAACACACTCCAATCGAAACTCATCAAATCATTCGATACTAACAGGACGTTAGTATCGAGATAAATATTTCTAATACAATCTGTGAATCTGTGGCAAATTAAATCTTCTTCAACGCTTATTCAAATAAACACTTATATTGATGTTGCCTTCGAAAAACATTATCTTTTATTTGTGAAAACAACTCGCTATTTTCGAGAACAAGTATTGATTAAACGTCCATATCTTAAAGAGGAATGGATCAAAGCCGTTCTTACAAATCCAGCAAATAAAGAATTTCAAGAAGCAGACAGGATTAGATTTTGGGGTTACATAGAAGAGTTAGGAAAATATTTGCGTGTTGTAACTCTAAACGATGGAGAAACAGTTCACAATGCTTTTCCAGATAGAAATTTTGAGGAAAAAAAATTATGAAATTAAATTATTATCCTGAAACAGATTCATTATATATCGATTTGTCTGAAAAAAAGAGCGTTGAATCCAAAGAAATTGCCAATGGCGTTGTAATAGATTTTGACGAAAATGGAAAAATTGTCGGTATTGATATTGACAAAGCAAGTACAGTTGTCAATTTACAAAAAGTTGAATCTGATTCTATGCCGGTAAAAACGTTGGCAATAGCATCGTAATCAGAAAAATTTATTATTTTTTTAGCACGAATTATTTCCGCGCTTTTTAATTTTTAAGGCTGCTACAAATACAATCTATACATCTGTGGCAAATTAAATCTTCTTCAACGCTTGTTCAAAATCTGCAATTAAATCATCAATTCCTTCCGCGCCGATAGAAATGCGAATCATTCCCGGCGTAACTCCGTGCTGCTTCAATTCTCCATTGCTCATATTTACATGCGATGAATAGACCGGAATACTCACCAGGTTTCCACTCCGCCGAGCGACATTGCATTCACCGCAACGGTAAGCGCGTCGCAGACTTTCACTGCGCCGTCAACGCCTCCTTTCACTTCCAGCAACACCATCGCGCCGAATCCGCTCATTTGTTTCTTTGCAATTGCATGCTGAGGATGAGATTTTAATCCCGGATATAAAACGCGCAAAACTTTTTTATGCTTTGAAAAATATTCTGCAAATTTTACCGCATTATCGCTTTGCGTTTGAACGCGCATTTCAAATGTTTTCAAACTGCGAGAAATTAAAAATGCTGCAAAGGGATCGGCGCATCCACCGAGATATTTTGCAAGATGCTTTACTTTTTTGATATACGATTTTTCTCCAATAACCGAACCGGCAAGCAAATCGCTGTGTCCGCCAATGTATTTTGTTGCGCTTTCAACAATAACATCAAAACCAAAATCGGACGGAGATTGAAATAGACAGGTTGCAAACGTATTATCAATCATCGAAAGAATTTTTGTTCCGGTATGTTTTTCAGCTTTTTCAATTTCTGCAATCGCTTTCTTCAAATCAATAATTCCTAATGTCGGATTTGTCGGCGATTCGCAAAAAAATAATTTCGTTTTCGCAGTCGCAAGCATTTGAATTTCCTGTAAATGTTCAGGATTTACATACTTTACGGAAATATTGTAATGCGAAAGCACGTCGCGGAAAAATCTATATGTTCCGCCGTACAGCGCGGGCGTGCTGATAATTTCATCGCCGGATTTTACAACCGAAAGAATTGCCGTTGAAATTGCCGCCATTCCAGATGAAAAAAGCAAAGAAGCATCAGCATCATTCATTAACGCAATTTTTTCTTCAACATCTTCCACGGTTGGATTGTGATAGCGCGAATATACATAAACACTTTCATCTCCCTGCGAATAGCGGACAGCATCATTAGAATTTTCAAAACGATATGTGGAGGTTTGATAAATAGGAAGCGCAACCGGACCTTTATACGCGTGAAGTTTCTTCCCATGAATTGCGCGCGTGGCGATCGAAGATTTCTTCTTTCTCATTTACAATTCCTTCTCATATTGTCGTTTAAATACTTTCACCGCTTTAAAAATTGATTCTGCAATTGTTTTCTGCCCATCGGGACTTCGTAAAAATCGTTCTTCACGAGGATTGGATAAATATCCCGATTCTACAAGTACATTCGGCATTGATGCGCCGACAAGAACGTAAAATCCCGCTTGCTTTACTGCGCGGTCCGGCGATTCCAATTTCTCGCTCATTGTTTCGGAAAGCAATTCGGCAAAAGTTTCGCTCTGTTTTACATACGCGCTTTGCGCCATTGTGAGAATAATAAAATTTTCTTCCGTTAATTGCTGATACCGTTCTTCAAAATCTTTTTCTAATTTTACAACTTCGTTTTCTTTTTCGGCTATGCGAATTGCTTCCTCAGTTTTTCCCGGGCGAAGAAGATAAATTTCAAAACCCTTTGCATTGGAAGGTTTTTTTTCTGTGGAATTGCAATGAATACTGATAAATAATTTTCCTCCCGCTTCATTTGCAATTTGTCCGCGGCGGTACAATTCAATAAAACGATCCGTCTTTCGCGTGTACACTACTTTTACTTCGGGAAGTCCGCGTTCTATCATTTCTCCAAGTTTCAAAGCAATACCGAGCGTTACATCTTTTTCGCGCGCTCCAATTACGCCGATTGCGCCGGGATCATGACCGCCATGTCCTGCATCTATTACAACAACATCAAGTTTCCATTTTTCTTTTTGCTTTTTTATAGCGCTGATAATATCGTCGCTGCTTTTTGGTTTTTCCGGTTCTTTTTTCGCCGCCGCAGCGGAATCTTTTTTTGCTTCTTCACGCACTACTAATGTCAGCAGCACATCATTACTTGTTTGGTCTTGCGCAAGATCGGAAGTAAGGATTTTTTTTCGCAGCTGCAAACTCAATTGAAGCGATGTTCCGGTTTGCACCGGTTTAATACGCCGTATAATTCCTGTTGAAAATGTTGTGTCAAGCGCAAGCGTATCTGCAATGGTATTGGGAAGCGTTACATACAGCCATTCGCCGAGTTGCATTGAGCGTTGAAAATCGGTAATCCGTTCTGCTGCATGAAAACGGACCAGAATTCCATTTTTTTTATCGTCCACATCAATCTTTGTAATTGTAGAAACTAACGGCTGCAAAATTTCGCGCGAGAGAAGTTTCGGTGAAATTGTAAATGAAGAATCAAAATTCTGACGAAACATTGTTTCAACAAAATAACGCGATGCAAACCAATATTCGCCCTGCTGTGTAATAGCAACGGGAATTTGCGTTATAGTTTGTTTTTTTGTGCTTCTGTTTTGTAATACTATAAACGGATTGTGTGAAACAATTTTTAAACGGTGTTGGGGAAATTCTATTTCAAATTTCTTCAGCGATGAAAGTTGGATAACAGGCAGCGCGCAAAGTTTTGCCGCGTCGTTTATTGCAATGTAAAGAATTCCTCTATCGTTCAAAACGCGCACCACGCCGCGTTGTGTTCCTTTCTTAAATGTAACGCGTACAGAATCTAATTCTTGCGCATTGACTGAACTAAAAAACAACAACGCAGAAACGAAGAATTGCAATTTGAACATTATTGCGGTATGTCGGAATTTTTTTTTCTTCACGCTGTTTTAGGAAGAACGGTAGTTTGTAAATTGCAATGGAAGAGCAAAATCTAACGCTTTAAGTTTTGCAATAATTGTCTGCAAATCATCGCGGTCTTTTCCGGTAACCCGAACTTGTTCGTCCATAATCTGCGCCTGAACCTTGAGCTTTGTATCTTTAATTATTTGCACAAGTTTTTTTGCATTTTCTTTGTCAATCCCCACTTGCAAAAAAATTTTCTGCCGCACCATTCCATGCGTTGCAGGTTCAACTGTTCCGTATTTTAATGATTTTATTGCAATGCCGCGTTTAATAAATTTATTTTGAAGAATATCAATAACCGCTTTCAATCGAAAATCATCGTCGGTAAGAACGGTAATTTCTTTTTCTTTCTCGGCAAAATTTATTTCTGTTTTTGTTCCTTTAAAATCGTACCGTTGCGTAATTTCTTTGCGGGTTTGATTCAACGCGTTATCAACTTCCTGCATATTTATTTCAGAAACAATATCAAATGAATTTTGACCTGCCATACTTCTCCTTGTTTTTCTTCAATGTACGAAGAACGCCTATTGTTTACAATTTTATCATTTTAAAATTTCTCCTGCTTCTCTGCTCCACAATACAAGATCGAGTTCATCAACAGAAATTCCAATTTCTTGCGCAAATTTTTGAAATTGTTTTTCAATAGCTAAATAATGCTTCTTTGTAATTGTTTTGGGAAGAGTACGAATGACGCCGTGATAAAGCAAATTTCTGAAAATATGCCGGTCTAAGATACAAAGCCCTCCATTTTTGCCGATATTTCTCAAAAAATGTGTCGCTTCCTTAAAACTTAAACCTTTCACATTTTGTACAAGCAGTTCACGTTTTTCAAAAGCTGTTATGTCTGATTGAAGTATTTCCATAATTCTTGAAAAATTATTTTTCATTTCAATCAAATGTTTCGCTTTTGTTTTATGGAAACGCACATAATAATTCGGTTGATATAGAAGCGGCTCGGGATTCACATTGAAAAATTGAAAATTATTCTCTTCAAGTTTTTTCTGCGCTAATCCTGCATTCACCGCGCTGGACTGCGGAGTCATAATACAATAACAGAGTTCGTAGAAATATTGCTCTTCACGAACCTGTGAAAATTCTTTCAATCGTTGTTGAATTTTTATTCGCTTAGAATGAAATTCTGCTATCAACGCATCTATGTTTTTATATTTACTCACGGAGCATAAAATATTTTGATTTTTTTACTATCAGTCCGTCAGCAGTCATTTTTTGCAGTAAATCTTCCAGCCAATCAACATCTTGTACAGAAAATGATTTCCAAATTATCGCCGAAATTTTATCGCCCGTAAATTTATGATGATGAAGTAATTTCAAAATTTTTCCTCTGTATAATCTGCGCGGAATTCCTTTCCGAGACGGTTCTTTCTTTTTTACTTTTTTTATTATCAAAAGAGAATTAGAGAATGCTGAAGCGCATTTTTTACTTATCGGACAATCTCTGCATTTGGGCGAACGAGCCGTGCAAACAATCGCACCTAAATCCATCAATGCTTGATTCCATAAAAACGCATTTTGCGGCGGAAGAATTTCTTCCGCAATTTTCCAAACAATTTTTTCAGAGTACATTTCATTCGCACTTTTTACAACAGAAAAAACCCTTGTTAATATTCTGCGAATATTTACATCAACAACCGGAACCTGCTTCTTAAATGCAAAACATAAAATTGCCTGTGCAGTATATTTTCCAATTCCGGGAAGTTTTTGCAGTTCAATCGAATCGGCAGGCAGCTTTGAATGATATTTTGTACTGATAATTTTTGCAGTTTCGTGTAAACGAAGCGCGCGGCTGTTGTAACCGAGTCCCGACCACATTCGCAATACATTTCCTGTTGAAGCGCTTGCTAAAGAATTCCAATTGGGAAATTGTTGAATCCATTTTTTGTAATAGATTTCCGCGCGGATGGCTTGCGTTTGCTGCGCCATAATTTCGGAAAGAAAAATTTTATACGGGTCGCGCGTTTTTCTCCACGCCAGCGGACGCTTGTTAACTAAATACCACGATAAAATTTTGGTTTGTATAAAATCTATTCGGCGGGAATTCACAACAATTCCAATATTTTAGGAACAACAACTTTATTTCCTTCCAAAAGATCTACAGCAGGCAGTTCTGATTTATTTACCCAGAGAAATGAATGATGAACCATTGTTGTAATATTTCCAAAAAATTCATCGACAATATGAAAAATAATTTCAAAATTTCCTGCGGAATGATAATTCCATTGCTGAGTGTGAAGGATTTTTCCGACTCTGCATTGAATTGAAAGTTCTTCATTCAATTCGCGTTCAAGACATTGAGCGGAAGTTTCTCCAGACTCTAATTTTCCGCCGGGAAATTCCCATAACAATGGATAGGCGGCAGTAGAAGGGCGTTGACAAACAAGTACAGTGTAATTGCGAATGAGAATTCCTGCCGCAACTTTTACTATTGCAGCGGACGAGCGATTCAAATCACTCATCTTTTAGGACAAATCCTTTACCGAAGACAGTTTGAATCAACTTCTTTTGATGATTTTTATCAATTGAATTTCGGAGATAATTGATATACACATCAACATAATTTGTTCCTGTATCAAAATTATATCCCCAAACATCCTGTGCAATTTGCTGGCGGGTAACAATTTCGTTTTTATGTTTTAAGAGATATTCCAGAAGTGAAAATTCTTTGGGGCTGAGATCAATCTCCTTGCTGTCGCGGAATACTTTTCTTGTTACAAGGTCAAGTTCTAAATCGCCGGCTTTGTATTTCATTTCAGCAATTGCTGTTGCGCGGCGAAGAACAGCTTCAATTCTTGCAATCAATTCTTTCGGGTCAAACGGTTTGCCGAGATAATCATCTGCGCCGTATTTCAATCCTTTTACTTTATCATCGACTTCGCTTAATCCAGAAAGAATAAGGACCGGGGTTTTATTTCCTTTTTCGCGAATATCTTTGAGAACTTCCAAGCCGGATTTTTTGGGAAGAGAAACATCGAGAATAATAAGATCGTACGTGTTTGAATTTATTTTTGTCAGCGCTTCAATCCCGTCGAACGCAGTATCTACATTGTAATTAGCGCGGCTGAGTTTTCTTTGTACAATCAGCACAACATCTTTGTTGTCTTCAACTATAAGAATTGTTTTATCCGAATCTTGCTGTTTCATAAATCAATATCCCTTTTCAACAATCTTGTTGGAAATAGTTTCTGCCATTACATAGTTAGTACTAACTGAAGTTACGCAGATGGTCATGCTGAGCCTGCCTGCACGAAGCCGATG
>CAYXEE010000118.1:0-7206 GCA_964463935.1 uncultured Chitinophagaceae bacterium
GTACGCCTTATTTCCGCAACAAATAAAAATTTAATTGAAGAAGTGCGCGGCGGAAGATTCCGCGAAGATTTGCTGTATAGACTTAATGTAATTACGCTTACAATTCCATCATTATCTCAACGAAAACAAGATATTCCATTGCTTGCAAAAGAATTGCTTGCGCATAAAGGAAAAACAAAAAATCCAAAACAACTGCATCCCGATGCAATGCAGGCGTTAATGGAATATGATTGGCCCGGCAACGTGCGCGAATTAGAAAATGTTCTTGAACGCGCAATAATTTTATCGAACGACGAATTTATCCGACCGAAAGATTTAGTTTTGCCGACGCGCATTATGACCAATGCGCCAATCTCGGCAAATTTTCAAGACCGCATTGGTTCAGCAATTTCCATAGAATTGTTAGAGAAGGAACATATTTCCGGCGTGCTGTTAAATACAAAATGGAATAAAAATCTTACCGCGAAAATTCTCGGTATCTCGTTAAAAACTCTCTACACAAAAATCCATCAATACGCATTGAAGGAAGAAGAATAAAAAAATTTTCGGAGAGATTTATCGTTGGAGTCCATCTTAAAGATGGACTCCAACATATTGTATGATACAAGTAATTTTTACTACCGCAAACTTTCTTCCAATGCTGTTCGCGCATCTGTTTTTTCATCCCTGTATTTAATAATCATCGGCGTATAAATTCCCAAACCATGCGCGCGTGCAAAAGCGGAATCCCAATGGCGCGCGCCGGCAATTACTACGGCATTTTCGGGAATAATGAGCGAGCCGTTTTGATTTTTTGTAATAATTCTTTCATTCACACAATCATACACGGGAGTTGAAGCATTAAGAATCACTCCGCTTCCGAGAACTGCGCGGCGTTGAACAATTGTTCCTTCAAAAATTCCGCAGCTTCCGCCAATCATCGCGTCATCTTCAATAATAACAGGAAGCGCGCCGACCGGTTCAAGAACTCCGCCAAGCTGCACAGCTGCGGAAAGATGCACGCGCTCTCCTACTTGGGCGCACGAACCGACCAGCACATTCGAATCAACCAGCGATCCTTTTCCAACATACGAACCGACGTTGACGTATGCGGGCGGCATTACAATAACGGTCGGCGCAATGTACGCGCCGCTTCGCACCGAAGTACCGCCGGGAACAATACGCACATTATCCTTAATGGAAAATTTTTTCAACGGATAGGTATGTTTATCAAAAAAAGAAAACGGCGCAGAACCGGAAACAGCTTTCAATTTTCCCAAACGGAATCCGAGCAAAATTCCCTGCTTTACCCAATAATTTGCGTGCCACTCGCTGTTTGTTTTATTTGCGGAACGAATTTCTCCTTTATTCAACAACGCAAGGAACTGCTGAAATAATTTTTCTGCCGCTTTGTTTGTTTTATGTTCGTTATATGCTTCCGTAATTTGCTGCGATAACTTTTCTACCGATGCGCTCTTCATATTGCTGCGCTCACTCCATTGGGAATTAACTGCAATTCTTCCAACGCGCGGCGCAACGCAAAGCGATGTTCTGAACTCATCGGCGTCAGCGGAAGACGATACACTTCGTGAATTATTCCCATCATCGCCAGCGCGGATTTTACCGGAATTGGATTTGATTCGATAAAATTGATAGTCATTAAATTCAACAATTCGTTGTGAATTGCGCGCGCTTCAACAAAATTTTCTTCCAGCGCATAATTTACCATCCGCGAAAATGCCGATGGAACTTCGTTTGCTACAACTGAAATTACTCCGTCGCATCCCACGGACAGCAGCGGAAGCGTAATTGAATCGTCGCCCGAAAGAACAAAAAAGTTTTTCGGCTTATTGCGGATAATTTCCATAATCTGCGGAACATTTCCCGAAGCTTCTTTTATTCCGGCAATTCCGGGAAGTTCGGCAAGTTTTAAAGTTGTTTCGGCAGAAATATTACTTCCGGTTCTTCCGGGACAGTTGTACACAATCACCGGAATATCAACCGCTTCAACAATTGCTTTGTAATGTTCAACAAATCCTTTTTGCGACGGCTTGTTGTAATACGGCGCAATGGAAAGAACTGCGTTTGCGCCGATTGCCCTTGCGTGCTGTGTGAGCGAAATTGCTTCGCGCGTTGAATTACTTCCCGCGCCAATAATAACGGGAACGCGTCCTTTTGTCTGGTCAACAACAACATCCATAACGTGATGATGTTCTGCGTGAGAAAGCGTTGCGCTTTCGCCGGTTGTACCGCATGGAACAAGACCGTGAATACCGCTGGTAATTTGAAATTCTACCAAACGGCGAAGTGAAAATTCGTCAACGCTGCCATCCGGAAGCATAGGCGTTACGAGCGCGGTTGCTGCGCCGCGAAAATTAAATAATGAAGCCATACGTGTACCTTTCATATATTATTTTTTTGTTTATTCGTTATCGAGATAATTAAGTTTATCAAAAATTATTTCTTCAATGGTGTAAACGCCGCTCATTTCCTGTACCCATTCCGCCGCCATTACCGCGCCGAGCGCAAATCCTTTTCTATTATGAGCGCGATGCGTTAATTCAATTTCATCGAACGGCGAATTGAATAGAACAGAATGAATTCCGAATACAGAGCCGACTCGCGAGCTGGAAATACACAACTCATCGTTTTGCAGCGGCGAAGCATCGGACGGCAATTTGATTTGTTTTTTTCGTTGAAGATAATTAAGAATTTTTTTTGCAATTGTTAATGCAGTGCCGCTCGGCGCATCTTTTTTTTGCGTGTGATGCGTTTCATGGATTGAAACATCATACTGCGGAAACGCATTCATCAGACGCGAAGCGCGCGAGACAACGCGAAGAAATATCTGCGCGCCGATAGAAAAATTGCTTCCATATAATAGCGCTGCGTTGTGATGTTTAACAATTGAAGAGAGTTTTTCTAATTTTTCATACCAGCCGGTAGCGCCGACAACAATCGGGATTCGTAATTGAGCGGCTATTGTTACATTGCGTTCAACTGCATCCGGCGCGCTGAAATCAATACAACAATCTATCGCAGCCGTTTTGTAAAAATCGGAATGTGCATCCGGAAGCGGATTTCCTTTTGTAAAGATTGCCGTTATGAAATGCCCGCGTTCAAGCGCGGTAAATTCGATTTCTTTTCCGGTTTTTCCGTAACCAATCAATGCAATGTTCATATCATTCTTTCATTTAAAATGAAAAAAGTAGAGGCGCGCGTTAGACTCTCTACTTTTAGAATGATATGAATCGCTGCCGAACGGCAAAACGAATCAGAAAATTATTTGCAGATTGTCGTTAGCGCTTCATTCCGAGTTTTCGGAACGACAGTCTGCAAATCGTGTGTTTGCAACCCACAATAACGATGGAAACGCATCATCATTGTTCGGCGGTACTTACTGCGAACCTTTTCATTGCACTTCATCGAGCCGTTCGCTCTCCGTGCAATTACTTGTGTGTACCGCTCCTCTAAGACTACCACAATAAAAACAATTGACGGATATAAATCAAGTTCTATTTCTTAGAAAGAAATTTTTTTTGTATTTTGTTGTTGGGAAAAAAATTACCAAGAAATTTTATTATAGAAAAAATGATTGCAAAGCTTGCATTAGAAAATGGAATTGTTTTTACCGGAGAACATTTCGGCGCGGAAGGCGAAACCTGCGGCGAAGTCTGTTTTAACACCAGCATCACCGGTTATCAAGAAATTCTTACTGATCCATCGTACGCGGGACAAATTGTTACAATGACGTACACGCAGATTGGAAACTACGGCGTGAACGAGGATGATGTTGAATCCGCAAAACCTCAAGCAAGCGGATTTATTGTAAAAGAATATTTTGATTTTCACAGCAACTTTCGCGCGCAATCCTCGCTCGGCGATTGGCTGAAGAAACATAACATTCTTGCTATTCATGGAATTGATACTCGCATGCTGACAAAAATTCTCCGCACCGAAGGAGCAATGCGCGGCGTTATTTCCACAATTGATCTTGATGATAAAAATTTAGTTGCAAAAGCCAAAACATCGCCGGAAATGACGGGACTTGATCTTGCAAAAAAAGTTACCACCGAAAAAGAATATCAATGGAATGATATTGATAAAACTCAATTTGCGCTTACCACAAAGAACGGCGAGAAAAACGATTCGCGCTTTAATGTTGTTGTGTATGATTACGGCGTAAAACAAAATATTCTTCGTCGCCTTGCAAGCTACGGATGTCGTCTAACAGTTGTTCCCGCATCATATTCCGCCGAACAAATTCTTGCAATGAGTCCCGACGGAATTTTTCTTTCTAACGGTCCCGGCGATCCTGATGCGGTAAAGTATGCAATACTGAATATTAAAAAACTTATCGGCAAAAAACCGATTTTCGGAATTTGTCTCGGTCATCAATTACTCGGACTTGCTCTCGGCGGAAAAACGTACAAATTAAAATTCGGTCATCGCGGCGGAAATCATCCGGTAAAAAATTTGAAAACCGGCGATATTGAAATTACTTCTCAAAATCACGGCTTTGCGGTAGATTGGAAAACAATGAACAGCGATGAAGTTGAATTGACGCACATTAACTTAAACGACCAAACAGTGGAAGGATTTGAGCATAAAAATCATCCGGCGTTCTGCGTTCAATATCACCCCGAAGCATCTCCCGGTCCGCACGACAGCGATTATTTGTTTTCTAAGTTTGTAAAGATGATGGAAGAGAATAAAAAATAAAAAGCCGCTTATGCGGCTTTTTTTGTGTTTATTTTTTAAAATAATTTTATGCAGTTTTCAAATGTTTTTATGAATATTACGCTAAACCAAAGTATTTTCTGATATAAAAATCTGCACTGAAACTATTTCTCTGTTTTTGGAGTGTCTTTTTATTAACAATAGTTTCGCCTTTTTTATCAGAATTAAAGGCAAAATTAATTTCGTTAATCAAGGGTGTAAAATTGTAGCTTTTTTCTTTTTCTTCTTCGCATCTACATCTCATTATATTATAGGTTATAGACACACAAGAATAATCATAATCTATACAAGTCATTAACCCTGTAATTGGATCCGGTTCACCAAATTTATGACACTCAACCGTATATTCAATCCCATAAGACGTTCCTACCAAATCACAAACGTCTCCATGACACTCTCCCACATAGAGCTCGCGAGTTTCGTCGGTGCAATGAGCAAATGTTGTTTCTTGTAAGAGAAATAAAACAATAGTTATTGTTGTAACAAGATACGCTATTTTAATCATAGAAGTAACCTATTTTTCCCTTTCGTAATATTTTAGTACAGTTTCGGCGACTCTTGCGTATATGGTTGTTTCAAATTCTTTGGTAAGTTTAGCATATAATTGAATCGCTTTTTGTTTATTCTTTTCTTGCATAAGTATATCTGCAAGAATACAAAAAGCTTTCGCGCGAAGATTATCATCTATAGCTTTGTTTTCGCCAATTGCCGTTAGTTTTGTTTCAAAAAAATTAGCCTCTTTTTTTATTTTCTTTTGGTACATAGTTTCTAATTCAGCAATTTCTAATTCTGCATGCCGATTCAAATTATGTTGTTTCAAAAGTCTATTTTTATACTCGGTTGTTTTTGAAAAATCACCGTTGCGGGTATACGCCAACATTAGAGTGCGCTCTACCCATGGTTTAAACAAAAGCCCGCGCGTGCATCCCTCGCAATTGCTATTATTATTTGGATTATCTGTAAGATATTTCGGAGTAGAAAAAAGCATTTCTAAAATACTGATTGCTTTGGGAATATTATTATAATTCGCATAATAATCGGCTAACGAAAAATGTATTTCAGCAGTAACGCCGTTATCGTTAAGAAATTGTTTTTGCAATCGCTCCATTTTAGCCGGGAACGCACTAAAAATAGAATCATAGTAGCGATAGTTAGTAGTATCTTTTTGAGAAAGACTCTTTTTCGATTGACTTAATGCAAACGATGCAATTCTTCTTTCAGCGGCAATTTGTTCGAAAGCGCTTTTATTTTCTAATTTATATTTTTCAAAAGCTTCTATCGCTTTATCTAATTGCATTAAATTCGCATAACACGTAGCCGAAAGTTCTCTTGCATCATCTTTATAGGCGCTTTGAGGAAATTCTTTAACAAAGTCTTCAAAATCATTCGCTGCTTCGGAAAGATTTCTCAAGTAATAATTAGTTTTCGCCTTAAAATATTTTGCTGATTCCCGCCATTTATTTGTGGGATATTTCTTTATGAACTCATCGAAATCTGCTATTGATTCTTTGTACTGCTTTAGTTGATAATACGATCTTGCCTTAAAATACAAAGCATCTTGCGATTCCCTTGTGTTGGAATACTTTTCAATTACTATCTTTGCTTGCAGTAATGATTCGTCATAGTTTTTGTTGAGAAATAATCTAAAAGCTATTTCCCCCTCAGCGCGCACTTCATAGGCAGTTCCGGAAAAATCTTTCACAATAGAACGTAAAACATTCATTCCTTCTTTTGTTTGCTTTTTTGTAAATAGATGCTGCGCGTGGATGTACGTTAATAACGCTTCCGTCTCTTTACTTCCGGCAATACTTTTTAACTTTTCGTAATTCTCTTCAATAAAATCATCTAATGCTAATTGGTTTTCTGCATTCCATATAATTTGCGGAGAAATGGTCTTCTTAGAAAGAGATGGCAATGAGGTTTTTGAAATTTCTACAAGTTTTTCAAGAGGTGCCGATGTGTCGTGCGGTTGTTTTTCTAATTTTAGCACAAGAGATAATAATGTCCGCAATTCTTCGTGTGCGGTTGAAGTTATTTGAATATCAGCAGTAATGGTATAATCACCGAGCCGTATATCATCCAATGTTGTTAGTTTTTTTCCTACCGAGATAACATTTTTTTTGTCTTCATTCGTTAATTCTGTGTTTGCTACACCCATACTTAGCAACATAGTTGCAGCAATTAAGCATCGGATTAATAGAACTAAATATTTTTTTACTATACTATTTGATTTCATGAAAACCTCGAATCTTGATGAATAGCGTCTTCCAGTTTATTTCAATAACAAAAATTTTCTTAATGCCTGATATTTCCCAGTTTTGAGTGAATAATAATATACACCGCTGGAAAGTTTTGAACCGTCAAATGTTACTTCGTGCCTTCCCGGCATTTTATCTTCGTTCACAAGCGTTGCAACTTCTCTTCCGAGCGCATCATAAACTTTGAGTGAAACACGCAAACCTGACAGGTCTTCAAGACCTGTCAGGT
>CAYXEE010000119.1:0-7191 GCA_964463935.1 uncultured Chitinophagaceae bacterium
GGCATCCATTCAATAGATTCCCGCTAAAAACACGCGGGAATGACGGTTGTTTTTTCCAATCTGCGTAACATCAGTTACTAATTCAGCTCTGTTTAAAAAAATTAATTTAAGATTATTCTAACTCCTGCGCTAAAAATATTCCACGCCGCGGAATTTACTGCCGGCTGAGCTTCTATATGATATTCTACGAACTGAGAAATATCGTCCGTAATGCCGATAAACGCCCACGCCGGATTTGTCGTTGTATTGTTTGAATGAAAATCCATATCGCCATCAATGCCGACATACAACCGCGAAGTCATTGAAATCTTAAATCCCAGCGTCATTGTTCCATCGGCGCCAAATGCGGAACCGCGCTTGTGCGCGCCGTAAGAGATTGAAAATTCCGGTCCGTACGATTTTGCTAAAAGCCATTTATTGCTGATTCCAAAATATGTACCGTTATTCGGAAAACCGGCTGTAATTTTAATATCGGAATTTTTATTGATTCCGTACGCCGCAGAAAAAAATGCGGTTAGATTTTTGGGATAATAGACCGGAGCTGCTTGAACTGCAAACTTATCATTTTTTATTGTTGCTGCATCGGTAAGTACCTGCGCCGAAACCACTCCTGCACATAACAAAATCGCTCCAATAATCCGCTTCATACTGCTTCTCCTTGTTATTTTCCCTTCTTCATATATGGAACAAAATACAAAGGAAATAGTTCGTGTTTCTGTGAGAAATCTCACAAAACAGAGCAATTAAAAGAATCTAAACATTTGTTTAGTCGGCAGAAAAATAGCAGAATTATTTTAGCGGGCAGGAAAGAAAAAACCTAAACCATCAAACACGTTAAGTATTTGCAATGCTACAAGTTTGTTTCCTGCGGAATTGAGATGAACGCCGTCCGTAGTTAAAATATTTTTAGAAAGGTTGGAAGGATTGTTATTCTTAATGTGCGAAACAAACGCCGCGCGTAAATCGCACAATGCGGCTCCGGTTTGCCGCGCAGCATTTCGGCTTATTGCGGAATATTCGTCAAGCTGGTTGTCAAACTCGTTGCTTCCGTCATTTTTTTCTCCGATAACGCTCGGCGTACACAGTACAACTTGAATTCCTGCAGAATGAAATTTTTGAATCAATAATCGAAGTTCTTTTTCAAAAATATCTTTCGGCGTTCCGGTCAATCCGCGCGAAGTAAACGCATAATGCCACACATCATTTATTCCGATGTAGATAACGACAAGATTCGGTTTCTTTGCAAGAACATCGTTATCTACGCGCGCCTGTAAATCGGTTATTTTATTTCCGCTTATTCCGGCGCCGATGATTTCATATTTTGCATCAATTTTTGCAAGAGTGTCTTTTACGATTGTTACATAGCCGCCGGGTTCAACTCCCTGCTGTGTAATAGAATCGCCGAAAAAAATAATGCGCTTTTTGTTTTGCGCTATTTCATTTGTTGAACAAGAGACAAAAAACAGCGAAAGAAAAAATGATAAAAGATAACTGCGAAAAGAAAGCGTATTCATAAAAATTATTGTTTTTCCAGAGCGCTGCGAATTGCGATAATATATTGTTCAACCGCCCGCACATCGGAAATTCCATATAATCCCAGCGGCGTGCGGGTTGTGTTTCCTTTAGACGAAGTTGATTCTTTATACGCAAAAATTATTGTTCCGCTTCCATCGGATTTTTCTTTCCGTTCAATTTTTTCAATATCGCGCGCAGTAAACACTTCAACTTTTTTTGTTGAACCATTTTTAACAATTCGAATAGATTTATTTGTTACAATATACATTGTTTTGAACGCATTGATATACGCATAGAGCGGAGAAAACATCAATCCCAAACCGATAAGAACAAACGGAACTCCGAACAATGGAAAAAAAGCAAAACCGCCTTTGCTGAAATCCGGCGGAAATTGAAAACCGGAAGCAGCGTACACCCAAAAAAGCGCAAACGCCGTCCACGGAATAGAAAAAAGAAACATCGGAATTTTTTGCATCGCAAAACGTATCGGATTGGGCTGTCCGACCCACACCACGCTTTCTCCAGAAGCCGAAACTTCCTGCGAAGCTATTTGCTGCAAGTCTATCTGTGTATTCATAGTAAAAGGCGGCGTTTATATTAAACCAAAAACAATTTTCAATCTTTTATCAATTTCGCTTAACATTACGGCATCAAATTTGCCAATTTCACCAAGAGCAATTTTTTTATCAATGGTAGCAAGTTTTTCAACTTTAATGATAGATGGTTTTTTGAGACCTGATAGTTCATAATTAGAATCAGGGGGAGCAATGGGAATATCCGTAGGTTGAAGCGCAGAAATATTGTATATCGAAGAAATAAACGCAACAACAATATCGTTTCCCGTGCGTTGGTCGGAAGAAATTATTACGGCAGGACGGACTTTGTTTCCCGCTAAATCCGAAAATGGAAAAGGCGTAAGAACAACAGTTCCGCGTTTCATTTGTATTTCACTTTAACATCGTGAACTGAATAGATATTTTCTTCCTGCGCGTTAAGAAAATCCAGCGCGCCGCTTTGCTCTTGCAGTTTCATTAACGCTTCAATCGGCACATCATCAACAATTTCTTTTACCAGCACCTCGTCAACTTTGCGCGCTTGTTGAACTAAAGAATTAAATTGTTCCGCATCAAGCAAAACAGTTGTCGGCGATATTTTATTTGCTGTTATAGCTAACATAGTTGATATTTTTTATTGTAATCTACTTCCATAGAAAATAATTTGCAAACTTTTTTATAACAATATCGATGCCAGCACAAAATCCATAACAACAACCGTTAAGCAGGCAAGCACGACTGTATTCATTGTTGCGCGCGCAACCCCTTCGCTTCCGCCGGAAACATTATATCCTTGATAGCAGGAAATTGAAGTAATAATAAATCCGAATACTGTAGCTTTTATTATTCCAAAAATTGCGTCCCACGTTTCAAAAGAATTTTTCATCCCATCCACAAATTGCGACGCGGGAATTGAGGAAATTGCCGTCGCTCCAAAAAGTCCGCCGAGCAGCGCAACAAGATTTCCGAGAACAACAAGAATGGGAAACATAAAAATTCCTGCAAGCACGCGCGGTGTAATTAAGAATGATATCGGGTCGAACGCAAGCGCTTCCAATGCGTCAATCTGTTCCGTAACGCGCATCGAGCCGATTTCCGCCGTAATTGTTGCGCCGACTTTTCCCGCAAGAACAAGCGCGGTGAGCAAAGGCACTAATTCCAGCAAAACGGATTTTGTTACCAGCGCGCCGACAACTGTGCGCGGAATCCACGCATATAATTGATACGACGATTGCACCGCCGTAACCATTCCCACAAACGTTGCAACAAACACCACAATCGGAATGGAATTATTTCCAATCATCACCATTTGATGCGTAATATTTTTGGAATATTCTTTGGCATTTCGAAGATTGCGCAGCATCCACCAAATAATGGAAAAATATTTTCCGATGTGTTCAAAAACGATAACTGTTCCTCTGCCGAGCAAAGAAAACGGAGAAAAAGAAATTGCTGTGGAGTTTGTTTCTGCCATAAATTTATTTTTTGCAAATTCTACTGCTGTTAATATTGAAAATCAGCGGAAGAAATGCAAGAAATGAGAATTTTTAAAATTACCATTGTGTTTATTCATCAATTTTAATAGTATGGAAAACAATTCTTATTTTACAAAAAAGTGGCCTCTTATGGATTATCAAAAAATTTCAAAAACTATTGAAAACAAAATCTCAGAACTTTTTGGCGAACTGCGCTCTGGAATTGCCGAGAGGGAAGATTCTCGCGCCTTTGGAGCAATGATAGAAAAAAGAATAACGGAAAACTGGAAAAGAATCTGCGCAGAACTACATTATGAACCATTAGAAATACCCGGAAGACGAACCATTTTTGATTTTGCTTGCAGAATAGAAGGAAAACTATTTGGATTTGATGTCAAAACTAAAGACCTTGATTCTTCAAAATATTCTGATGGGGGCGTGTGTGCGGTTGGTAATCTATTAAAGTATATGGCGAACGACAAAGGAATATTTGTTATTGCAGAGTTTGGGCACAATAAATCCGGCGCAAAAAACAACAGCAGAGATATAGAATATATTCGCATCGCTCCGTTCCATGCACTGCCTAAAGATACTTACCGAATAGAAAATTTAGGTACCGACCAGGTAAGAATGAATTATACTATCAATCAAGTTTGGGATGAAATTGACTGGAATCGCTCTTATCACGATTTTTTTGAAATTTTTTGCGAGTTGGCATTAACTCATTACAAACGAGTAAAAGCAGACGCCGATAAACGAATTCAAGCAATAGTAGAATTTAAGAAAAACAATTATGAACACTTTACGTTTAACAGATAATTACAAACGAAAATACGGAGCCGTTTTTACGCCGCTTGGCTGGGCGCAAAAAATTGTTGAAAAACATTTTTTCAAGGAATGGCTCAACGGAGCAACTGTTTTAGACCCGACTGCGGGAAGCGGAGTTTTTATTGAAGCATTTATTTCTTTGGCGCGGATGAACGACATAGAATTAAATTCAGAAAATATTTCCCGTCTTTATGGCGTAGAATTAAATGAAAAATATATCGCAAGATTTTTCAAAAAAATTAAAAGTTTTTATTCTGTTGATTTCCCTAAAAAAAATTTTATTCATGGAGACATTTTATTTCAGAAGAGAGAAATTGTTGCGGATTTTTTAGTCGGCAATCCTCCGTGGGTTAATTTCAGCGATCTGGATGAACGTTACAAAGAAAAAATTAAACCGTTTTTTATCGAGTACGGTTTGGTTGCAAACCAAAAAGATTTATTGTTAGGCAATGCCCGAACGGATATTTCCGCTTTAATTATTCTTAAAACTCTTCATAATAATTTGCGAAAAACCGGTAAGGCAATTTTTTTTCTACCGTTATCGCTTTTTCAGAATGACGGCGCTAATCAAGAGTTTAGACAATACAGAGTAAAAGGAGTTGATTTCTGCGTTGAAGATATAATGGATTTTAACGGCGAAAAAATATTTGAAGACATCCTCGTTCGGTATGGTATTGCAAATTTTCAAAGAGATAAAAAACAAACGTTTCCCATAAAGTACCATATTTTAGAAAATGGAATATGGAATACGCACAAAGCTAAACCGCTTTTTAATCTCACTGATCCCTTAAATGTTATTGACAGCGATGAAATTGAAAGCCGGCTAAATAATTTTAAAAAAATTGTACTAGCAAAACATTTACAGCCGCGCCAAGGCGTAAATACATGCGGCGCAAACCATGTTTTTTTCTTCAATTCGTATAAATTAACTGCGGGCAATAAGGTTGAATTATTAAATAGCTCCGGTGAAAAACTTACAGTACATTCAAAGTTTGTTTTTCCGCTGACAGTGTCATCAACGCTATCCAAAGATAAACCTGTTCCAGAAAAACTCATTCTTATTCCGCACAAAGCAAACGGTAAGCCGATAGACTACGAAGAACTGCAAGCAGAAGAAGAAATGTTTTTGTATTTATCGAAGTGTAAAGACATTCTTCAAAATAGAAAAGGCGTATTGATAAATACATGGATAAAAAAAGGTTATTGGTGGGCATTGCTTGGAATTGGTGAATATAGCTTTAAACCGTACAAAATTATGTGGAAAGCTTTTGGCGACAGTAATTTTTCTCCAAAAATTTTAACGCCAGATAATTATTTTGGAAGCTGGCAGGGAAATCAATCCTTAAACGCTTTCATAGGAACGGCTACTATTGACGAAGCAAGAGAAACTCATTCAAAACTTACAAATCCAATAATTCAAGATTATTTAAGTTCTTTGCGAATGCAAGGCACTTGCAATTGGGCGCAGCCCGGTCGCATGAAAAAGTTAATTGAATTTGTTTAATATTTTCAAAAGCCGGCAGATTAAAATGTGTATGTTTTTGTTGCTTTTTTTCTTGTTTTCATTGTTCTCCCTTCTCTTGCTTCCCACTTAAAAAAAGACGAAACTAAAATATAATTGCCGCGGGAATGAAAACCATTGTTAAAATTTTTTTCCTTCTTTTCTGCGAAACTGCATTTGTTTCAGCGCAGGAAATTTTTATAAAAGGACAAGCATCCGGCTGGATAACGGGAAATGCAGACGAACCGAAAAGCGCGCAGATCGGCATTCGCTACGTTCCCGAATTTTCTTTGACAACAAAAATTAACGAAGAATTTTCATTCGACGGCGATGTATCGCTTAATGGGTTTTCTGCAGAACAATTCGCTTCAACAGCCCGCCCCGATAACACAACAAGAATAAAATTATACCGCGCGTCGCTTCGTCTTGCTTCCAATGAATTTGAACTGCGCGCCGGATTACAAAAAATAAATTTTGGTTCCGCCGTAATTTTTCGTCCGTTGATGTGGTTTGATAAAATTGATGCGCGCGATCCGCTGCAAATGACGGACGGAACTTTTGCTTTGCTTGCTCGCCGCTATTTTTCAAATAATACCACTGCGTGGCTGTGGGTTTTGTTCGGAAATACAGAAACGAAGGGCTGGGAAATTTCTGCAACAGAAAAAAATTCCGTAGAATTCGGCGGACGATTTCAACAGCCGCTGTTTGCAGGCGAAGCGGGAATTACATTTCACCGCCGTTCTGCTGATTTTAACACTGATTCCGCTTTGAAAAAATTTTTCAACAAAAAAATTGTCCCTGAAAATAAATTCGCGATTGATGGTAAATGGGATATTGGAATCGGCGTATGGTGCGAAGCGGCGATTACACAAACCGAAACTGATATTGCCGGAATACGATTTGCGCGGCAGTGGACTCTGGGCGCGGATAATACTTTTGATATTGGAAACGGTTTGTATGTTGTAACAGAATTTTTTCGCTCGGAAAACGGCGGTAAAGTTTTTGAAACAAACCGCGCCGCAAGTTTTTCAGCCGTTTCAGTAAATTATCCGTTGAATATTTTGGATAAAATCTCGTGCTTTATTTACCGCGATTGGAAAAATAATGAATGGTACCGAGTTGCATCGTTTCAACGCACGTATGATAATTGGAGCTTCTATATTTTAGGATTTTGGAATCCCGCCGCGATTCCGATTTCTCAGCAACAAAACAAAAGGGGTGTTTTTGCTGGAAACGGCGCGCAAATTATGGCTGTGTATAATCACTGAAGTTACGCAGATGGTCATGCTGAGCCTGCCTGCACGAAGCCGATGCTTCG
>CAYXEE010000120.1:0-7151 GCA_964463935.1 uncultured Chitinophagaceae bacterium
AAGGGCTGCAACTGCATGAAGCATTTATTATTGACGCTGATTTTTTTTCTGTTAAGTTCCGTTCTTTTTGCCCAAGACAAAAAAGGAGTTTCATTTTCAAAAGATATTTTCCCTTTTTTAAAAACGAAATGCTTAAAGTGCCACGAATTGGACGCAGAAAATCCGAATGAGTTTGCAATGGATAATTACGAATTACTGATGCGCGGCGGAAGAACAAAGGGAATGATTATTCCCGGCAAAGCGGATGAAAGTTATCTTGTCGTTAAACTTCTCCCCAACCCGCCAAAGGGAAAACAAATGCCGATTTTTTCTAAAAAGAAATTAGATGAAGACGAAATTGATATCATTCGGCGATGGATAAATCAAGGAGCAAAGAATGATTGAGATTATTCAAATTCTCCAGCAAAAATAAAAGAATCAAAAAAATTTTGAGCTATAACGCCAAATTTATTCATTTGCGGATTGTTATGCGGTTTTCGTTCTTCGCCATTTGCATTAACTATTCCAAGCGAGTATAACGTTCCAAGTATTCCCGTCTCATTATTTTTGTTTAAAAATGTTCCTGCATTTTTCCACCTTTTTTGAATCATAGAAATATATGCAGCACAATATAAAATATTGATTGAATCGTTTATTACTTTTTTAATCAATTCATCGCGCGATTTACTCTGTTGTATAGCTGAAGCCATTGAAACGCCCAAATAATATTTACTGCTTTTATCGCGTATTTCCTGTTCAATCCAAAATGCCGTGCTAATTTTTATTTGACCAAATCCAACTGAGCTGTTGTAACCGCTGTATGCTAAAACATTATCTAAAACAGCATCCTCCCAATTAAAATTAAGAAATCGTTCTGCATACAGTACGCTTGTAATTATTCGAGAAGAAATGCCCGTCAATATTGCTGCACTATGGATGAACGCTTTTTTTTCTGCAAGTTCGTTCGCCACACGCTGTTGTTTATCTTCTGCAAAAAGAAATGAGAAACCAATGACAAATAAAAAAATTTTGAGCGCATATTTTTTGAGAGATGGAGTCCACTTTGTTAGAATACAACCGAGAAATTTTTAACTTTCAACCATGTTGTTCGGTAAAAGTGGACTCCATCTGATTCAGAAGGAACAATAAATTATCGTTCCTTCTTTTTACATACTTTATTTTAATAAAATTAAATTTTTTGCCGCCGTTAATTTATTTCCCGTTTGTATTTTGTAAAAATACGTACCGGAAGAAAGCGATGAAGCATTAAACTGCACTTCATGACTTCCTGCTTCATAGTAATCGCTTGCAACCGTTCGGACTTCTTGACCAAGCGAGTTATATACCTTTAATGTTACATACTGCGGCTCAACAAGATCGAACTTAATGTTTGTTGTAGGATTGAACGGATTAGGATAATTTTGATACAATACATATTTAGTAGGCACAATGGACGATTGTTCAAAGAATTTCCTCATCTTTGTATCTTCAGTACCGTAAATGTAATAATCATCTACAAATAGCGGTTCGCACTCTGCGGCTATGTTTACATCCAGATATATTTCTTTCCCTTTTAGTCCATTCAGCTGAATATTCATTGTGCGAAATTCGCCGTCGGTTGTTGTTGCATTAGCAAGGCGGGCAAATGGAACCTTCCAAACTTCTTTCAATGTTTCATCCGTCTGAGCATCTTTAACGCTAACGGAAACAAGTGAATTGATTTCAGTAAGTTTAGATTTTTCCGGTATAACTAAACCTTTTGCGTAATATGCGGCGGCAATTTTTAATACTTCGCCGTTAGCGCCGATAGAAAATTTATCGGAATTTAACGCGCGAACTTTTCCTTTTACATCTACAGTAGTATTCCCATTTGCAGATTGTTTAGAAAGCCCGGCAATTTCAAACCCTATCATTCCTTTGTATCCTTTTGCGGCAAGCGAAGGAATAGAATCAAGATAGAAGATGATGTGTTTGTTTAAACGAAATGCGGCAATTTTTTCTTCTGCGGCGTTTATTTTTTCAGCTATATTAAATTGATGAATACCTGAAGAAGAAATATTTAAACTGCCATTCGGTTTTTTCCACAATGCAAGCAAGGTTGTACTGCTTTGGTTGATAGAAGAAAGATTTGCGCCGCCGTTATTTCCTGAAGCAATCAGCATAGGAGAATCCCAGTAGCCGCCGTTATATTTTGCAGAGTAAATATTTCCATCAGTTTCCCACGCAACGGTATATTTATTGTTAGAAAGATATGTTCCGACAACCGGTTTGGGAGCAGATGAAGAATTTGTTGAAAATGAAGTGATTAAATTGTCCCATATTCCTGCGGCGGATTTTGTGCGTACATGAACCGAAGTTCCTTCTGCCACGTTATCAAAACTTTGCCATGCAATTACTCTGCGTAAGTCGCTTGTAATTCCAATTGTTGGGCGTTGATTGCCGTACCAACCGGATGGTGAAACTTGATATTGAGGTCCAAATTGCATTGGTGAATTATTAACTATTTCAACATAGGAAATACTTTCATTGTTTTTATTTTCCCATATCAGAGCGTAGATGTCAGAATAATAATATGATACAATTGAAGGTCTGACACAATTTCCATTAGTGTTAGGAACAAACCGAACTGTATCCCAATTGCCATTTCGCTTTCTAGATATTGCAATTCCGCTCGGCTCGTTCCACGCAACAACAACATTATTACCGTTGTCCCCTATGTGGTCGGATGTAATTACAGGCGCTGCATCATAACCTACTGCAGGAGGAGAAAAATAAGAAATGCGATCTATTGTATTACTCCACGAATTATTTTCGTAGAACCGAAAACAAACACTGCTAGAACCAAAACCGTTCGTATTTTCATCTGTTTCGTACCAAACCGCAGCGACTCTTGAACCAGTTACAAATAATGAGGGCGAACGTACTGTATTTTGATTATTTACATCTTCACCGATGACAACTTCATTTGTCCAATTTGTTCCGTTTGTTGATTTTGCAAACCAAATTTTGTTTTTGCTTTCGTACACCATAAAATATGTGCCGTTACTACTCTGAGCTATTTTTCTCTGGTTGTTGTTGGCAGTTGCATTTGGCGAACTAGAAAATAAGTGACCTTTGTAATTGGCAGTAAAAGATTCGTGTTGATTAACTGTTACTGGTCTCGGGTTTGCTATTGAGCCATCGCTCCAATTCAAAAATTTATACGTAATTCCATTTTGTGTTATATCCGGCGCGGAGAGACTTATTGGAATTCCGTCACGATAACTGTTCACACTGCTTTCCAATGTTGTGCCGCTCTCAAGCCCGTACTTTGCGAGCGTAATGTTGCATACTCTATCAAAATTTGCAGCAAATGTTAGTGCATCGGTGTACACGCCCCATGTTTCGGTGAAATTCTTCTTTTGCGGATCACCTGTTGTCCAAGTATCTGATGGTGAAATCGGATTTGTGTGTTTGAACAACCGCTGGTAGTTATCGTACATTTGCTCTTTCGCAAGCAACGGGCGGTATGTTGACATCCAAAGTTCTGTTGCAGAAAATGCACCGCCGAGAGTGGAAGTATTGACATCTCCACCGTTAATATTTACAATACCGCCGTTAAAATCATTCTTTGCATACATTGTTGCGTTGCCATAGGAAGTTATCGGCGACATTTTGTTTAAAGTCATTAAATTAATCCCTGCATTGCGTTGTGCATCTGTAAGGTACGATTTATGAGCAAGTGCTGAAATAAATTCAGACATTAAATTTTGTTTTTCTCCCAGCACGTTGAAAATATTTGTGTACGATGTCTGAAAATTTTCATCGTTTACCGGATCATAAAAATCCCAGAAAGCGTTTGCAACAGTTAATTCGTGATTATAACCGTTCGAAACATGCCCGACGGAATATTTACCAACCGAATACGGACTCGAAGGATTTGCAACCCACCCTAAAACCGCCAATTCATAAAAATTTGCCCAGCCTTCCAAATATGCTTGACGAGAATTTTGCTGACTGGCTTCGGGGTCGTGATTAGTTGGGAATCCACTTATATATTCTGTTTTTGATACAGACCAATCTCCCCGTTTTTGTTTCATAATAAAATGTGCGTATTCATGATAAACCGTTGAAGGATAGTATTTTACAAGATCATTAATATAAATCGCATTTTGAGTCATTTCACCCGTATAACCGAATAATGTTGCTACAAGTGGTATTATCGGAAGATATGCATTTGCTATTGCCTGAAATGCAACGGAATTTGTGCTCATCGTTTCAAAGGGCCAAAAGAAACTTCCATTTGCACCAATCCAAACCTGATTTACAATGCTCGCTTGCAAAGGATATTTTACTATGCATTTTGCTGGGATAAATCCTTGAGCAATAGAAAAATTCGCCGCTTTATTGGCATAATCAAAAATTTTTGCATAGTTTCCCCAATCATCCGTAAAATCAAAATCCATGTGTGAAAATTCATCGCCGGGAAGATAAAATGGTGGTGGATTAATTTCTTTAAACGCTGTTCGAGAATCCGACCGCGTAGTTACTGCACCTCGTAAATCAATATATTGATTCCTGAAAAATACATAAACAGTTACCTGATCTGGAACAATCCAGTTTGCCCCAACTGGTACACTATATCTTCCATTAGCATCTGTATATGACGGCGTTCCGTTTAATTGTTTAACTTCAACACCAGTTAGGGGTTTCCATATTTGTAGTTGGGAATCATAGTATCTTACGGTTCCACTTGCATAAATTGTTTGCGAGAAAACAACACTACTTTGGTAAAGTAGTGTTGTCAAAATAAAAAATCCAATTCGCATAATAACAATCCTTTCTGTACATTAATGATGAAAATAAAAGAGCATACTAATGCGCAGTTTACGCGGCATGAAAAGGTTGCAAGCCTTGCCTCCTTTATTTTCATTATGCCTTCTGCGGTGCTGACACCACTGCTGAAGGTTTTTATTTTTGCAAAGTTATTCTCCTTTCATTTTTCTATCTGCCATGCACAATGTACGTTTTACTGTTATAGTGCAGAGAAAGAAATATTTCTTTGTTATCCGACCAACCTCTGCCGTACAGAAATCCGCCGGGATAGTTTTGAAGTTGCGGAATAATTATTTGCTTCCAATCCTTGCCGTTATAATGCCAAATTTGCACATTGGAATATACCCATATATTATCTTCGGCTATAAAACAACCGCCACCAAAATATTGCATCGACAATCTTTTTATCCAACCGTTTTGTATTCTTTCCCATAATCCTCTATTACCAGTAAATAGTCTATTTCCAATACTCAAAACACCTCTACCCAATCCATTATCATCATAATCCGCGCCGGAAATATATTTATCTTCTATTAAAGACCACACTCCATTAAGATTTCGGTAATACAGTTTTGTAACCGTACCTTGCGGAACATTATTAATAGAACTGTCCTTCAAAGCATTTACATACACTTCGCCATTTTCTAATGGTGCAATATTGTATAGCCCAAGTCGGAAATTGGTGAACTGAGGTTCTTCAATCATAACTCCATTTTCATATCGTGCGATTGCACCGGAAGCATTGGCAACCCAAAATTTTGTTTTCCCTTGCAGGAGAATTTCTCCAAGTCCGCCAATCGGACGTTCACCGCTTATCCACGGCACTTCGCTCCACGTTGAGCCGTTCCATTTAAATACCATTGCAAAACCATTGTATGGCGGATCAACGTACGCTTTGAATCCTGCAAAAAAGACATTGGCAGAATCAAATCCATTTATAGCGTACATATAAATAATGAATCCTTTGTTACCGTCAAATCCGTTTCTCGGTCTATCAATACGCGGCGTCCACTGCACTCCGTTGTAATGCCACAACTCTCCCGCTCTGGTATCACTTTGTCCTACTGCCCAAACATCTCTTGGAGAAGAACCCCAAATACAATGAATAGATACATTGTCCGGCGGCGGCAGGGCTATATTAAACACCATTGTATCAATGCTCCACACGTAATCCCGTTTGGGAGTTTCTTTGTTGCCGTTTCCTCCTCCGTTATCGTCATCGGTGGGAGGAGAAGGACAGCCCAAAAAAGCAAATGAAATGGTAAACATCAAAAAGTATTTCATAACAATTCCCTTTCTATTTTCGTTTCTCAATTATCGCTACTCCGCGGTTTCCGACTTGACCAACTGCGCATGCCAGATCATTTCCTTTTGTATATTTAAGTGCAAACAAAAAGCGCACGCTTGTGCATTTGCACAGCGTTGTAAGGGTGCCAACCTTCGCTATTTGTTTGTGTCACAGCGCGGCAGGGTGTTCAGAGCATCCTGCTGCGTCTGTTTTGTTGTAGCATTCTTCTCCTTTTTTATTATTTTTGTTTTCCGATTACGGCTACTGCTTTTGACCCAACCCATCCGCACATTGCGACCGTTTTGTGTTTTTTATCCGTATTAAAGAAAGAACCGCTCATCATCAGTTCAGGAAAGTTTCTCCATGTGCTGCCGTTGTAGTGCAAACATGTACCGGAAGCACCAACGACAATAATATCGTTCAATCCAGTACCACGGATTGCGTTTGTCTTGTATATCGCCAAGTCCTTTAAAGTATCCCACGGCGTCATGTTCTTCACATTGCTTTTCATGTACATTCCTGCACCCGTTACATAATATTTTTTCCCTGCCTCAAACCATACACTTGCTAAATTCCACGGTAAACCATTTGTTGGCAAAGAGTCAACTTTTGTATTTGAAATTGTAAGCAGTTTGTTTCCACGGTTGAAAAAAGGGTCGGAAGCAACAGCAAGTATTTCTGTTTCTCCGCTTTGCGTATTCTTCGATCCCCAAATATCGATGATCGGCAGTGTAGTGCCGCTTTCTATTTTCTCCCAACTGCTGCCGTTGTAATGGAAAACAATTCCATTTATTCCATCATAGCCAACTACATAAACAGAGTTTATATTTTCTCCCCACATTTTTTTTATGGAAAATGAAACCGGTAAGCACATTGTTACGCTTTGTTTCGTTCCGTCCCACCGTACAACTTGATCACCATCCATAGAAATCCAAATATCTGATGCACCAAATGCAATAATTGAACTTGCAGGATATGAACTTCTGCTCTGTTGTCCACAAATAGTATAAAATTGTATTCTCAGCAACTCCCATTTTTTACCGTTCCATTTTGCAAGATTATATGCGTT
>CAYXEE010000121.1:0-7150 GCA_964463935.1 uncultured Chitinophagaceae bacterium
TTGTTACATTCGGCGGCGTAGAAGAAGAACTTCCTCCGGCAAAATAAAAATCTCCGCGCAGAGAAGAATTAACCCACGGCGACTGTCCGTTATTACTTTGTTTTTCAACATCTGCGCCGGCATATTTAAAAACATCTTCAATTTTTAATCCTGGTGTGCGTAAATATTTAATTAAGTTTTCAGTGTACAATCCGTTCCGTCCGCTTCCATCGGAGGCGGTTCTTCCCGGCGCAGTAGAGTACGCAATAAATGTTCCCGAAGGAGCGTCAATTTGCGCAAGTCCGCGCGAAGAACTGCGCGCGCTTTTTGGCAAAGGATTATCGCGGCAGGCATCGAGTATAACAACATTCATTGTACTGCGGGCGTTTTCCATTTCTGCAAGAACGCGCTCGGCATCAACAGCTTAAAACTTTACATCCTGCTCTTTGTTTATTTTTGCGTTCAACGGAATTAAATAATTTTTTCCGCCAACTTGAACGCCATGTCCGCTGTAATAAAACAACGCAACAGAATTTTGCGAGAGTTTTTCTCCAAATGCGGAAATCGCATCTTCCATCTGCCGCTGTGAAAGATTTGTGTAGGAATAAACAGTAAAGTTCACATCGCGTAAAGCGCGCGTAATATCGTTTGCGTCATTTTCAGGATTTCTCAGCGGCGCGGCGGCATATTTTGCATTGCCAATAACCAATGCAACTCGCTGGATGTTACCGCTTTGTTCAATCGGTTTAAATGCTTTTGTTTGTGCAAGCAAGAATATTGGAATAGCGAAAAGGAAAAATATTTTTTTCATAATTGACCTATATTTTTTTTATTGTATCAATAAATTCTTGAATGAAAATTTGTAATTGATGTTACGCAACTGTATTCCAAAATATCTCCGACCTTCATGTCGGAGTACAGTATGGAATTCTTGAATAGCTCCGACCTTTAGGTCGGGGAACAATATGGAACCAAAAATATTTGGACTTTAGTCCCATTAGCATTGAGAATTCAGGGCTAAAGCCCGTTCACTTGTAATATTTTTTTTCCACGACATAAATGTCGTGGCTACTTATTCACTCTATACGTAACATCTGATAGAACCTCTGCAAATTTTTTAAAGGTAACTACTCAGCACGCTAAAATCAATTTTCATTATCCGCACACAACTTTCCTAATTCATAATTCCTAATTCATAATTATCTTTATCTAGCTCATTTCCAGCATTCGTTCAATCGGCTTTCTCGCTCGTTCAATCAAATCAGCGCTCATTTGTATCTGCGGATTCATATTTTTCATGCACAAATAGAGTTTTTCCATTGTATTGCGCTTCATGTGCGGACATTCATTGCAAGAACAATTTGCATCGGGCGGCAGCGGCAAAAATGTTTTTCCCGTTGTGGATTTTTCCATTTGATGAATGATTCCCGCTTCCGTTGCAACAATAAATTTTTTGTTTGCAGAATTCTGCACATATTTTAACAACGCGCTAGTAGACCCGATAAATTTTGCTTTCTGTAAAATAATTTCTTCGCATTCAGGATGAGCAATCACTTCCGCATCGGGATATTCCATCATTAAGCCGATAAGTTTTCGTTCGCTGAAAGTTTCGTGAACAATACAGCTTCCATTCCACAGAAGCATATCTCTCCCCGATTTCTTTTTAATATATGCGCCAAGATTTTTATCCGGCGAAAAAAGAATCGGTTGATCGTTCGGAAGTTGATTCACAATTTTTTCAGCATTGCTCGATGTGCAAATTATGTCGCTCAATGCTTTTACTTCCGCCGTACAATTGATATATGTAATTGCAAGATGATTCGGATGTTCTTCTCTAAATTTCTTAAATGCCGGCGCCGGACATCCATCCGCTAATGAACAGCCAGCTTCAAGGTCAGGTAATAAAACCGGCTTATGCGGGTTTAATATTTTTGCCGTCTCCGCCATAAAATGAACTCCGGCAAACACAATAACATCTGCTTCGGTTGAAGCCGCTTTACGCGAAAGCTCCAAACTATCCCCGACAAAATCCGCAAGGTCTTGTATTTCCGATTCTTGATAGTAGTGCGCAAGAATAACGGCGTTCAATTCTTTTTTCAGGCGGAGAATTTCTTTTTCGTAATTCACCTCTGTTTCACTCATTGTATTTTGCATACAAAATCTTTTTTTTGGAAAATTGGAAATTATGTTATGAAATTATTTACTATCTATTTGTTGAAAAAACATATCGCCCCTCTGGGGCTTAATTACAGCTATAATTATTTACAACCATAACGCTCCTATCGGAGCTTTTAATTTGTGGTAACAGACTGAAGTTACGCAGATGGTCATGCTGAGCCTGCCTGCACGAAGCCGATGCTTCGTTTCGGCAAAGGCAGGCGAGGCACTCTTAAGTTTGTAAGGTCATCCTTCGACTTATCCTTAAAAAACAAAGGATTTGCTCAGGATGACCTTTGGTTTTGTGCCGAGTCGAAGCATTTTTTTGATTTTGCGTAACTTCAGTTAATAAATTTTCTCGCGGCTCTAAAGTCCCGAAGGGACGTACTATTTGTAAAAAATATCCAGCCGTTTTTGATCTCCGTAGGAGCGAAATAAAAAACACTTCAGTTATACTCTTACGTAAGATACATTATGAAATGTAATAATGTACACGGCGGTCAACGCTTCTTGTCGCTATGCAATTGTTTATCAATTGCTTCCTTTGCCATTTCAACAGTAATGGAAGTAATTTTTTTATCAGCCGCGCGCACAGGAATATGACGCGGATGCGGCGGCTTCCATATTTCCGGATCATTCGGTCCGTGAAATGAAACAGTCGGCGTTCTCATTGCCGATGCAATATGTAAAGTTCCTGTATCGTTACATATAAATAAATCTAAATGTCTCATAAATGCCGCCGTTACACGCAGCGGCATTAACGGCGCAGAAATTACTTTCGTATGTAATAATGATAACAAATATTCCCGCTTGTGAATTTCATTTGGACCAACGATTAAAATTATCTCAACAGTATATTTTTCATTCATCCAATCAATAATCTGAGCCAATTTTTCCAACGGAAATTTTCGCGTTTTATCCAACGTTCCAAAATGTACGCCGACAGCTTTTCCCCCCTTCATAATTTCCATCGAAATGAAAATATTTTCCGCTTCAATCCGTTCCTCGTTTGTAATTCCTAAATCATATTCAACGCCGTCCGGCTCGCAGCCAATAGCGCTAACAATATCAAGATTATGCTGGATTTCCGTTTGATATTTTTTTGAACGCGGCGTCAAAATATTGTAAATTTTTTCCGGCAGTTCAGAATGCAGTTGTAGATGATCCGGTCCCACAATAAAACGCGCTTTACTTAGAAGCGCAATAACATCAGAAGATAATGAACGAGAAATTGTGTTCAGCACAATTGCGGCATCAAATCCGTTGGCAGAACGTAGCGATTTCCAAAACGAAACAAGTTTTTGCCAATTCCATCGTTTTAACTTCTCAAAAAAAATAATTACATCGTCCGTATTCGGATTTCCAATCATTACCGGAGCAGTATATTCTCGCACAACTACCGCAATGAACGCTTTCGGATATTTTTTGCGTACGGCGCGGATTGCCGGCGTTGTAATTAACAAATCGCCAAGCTGGTCGTGCTGACGGATAATAAGAATACGCCGTATAGTTTGAAAAGAAATTTCCTGCGGTGGATATTTTTTAGCGGAGCGGAAAAAAAGTAAGAGTTGAATTAATATTTTTTTGAAAAATTTTTCAATGGTGCGCATGGTACAGAAAATTATTTCTTGTCGGTAACATCTTCATAATCAACATCTTCTACTTTTTTATTTCTCGATTGATGAATGGTCGAGCGCGTTTGAATATTTGGATTATGCGGCGAAAATAGCGCGCGCAGCGCAGTAATCACAAAACCGATAAGTTTTAATGCAAAATAAGAAATAATAATAAATACAATTACGCGAAACATTATTTTACTTTCGGATTGTAATATTCAACCGGCGCTTTATCCACGCGCAAAATTTGCGTCAATAAATCTTCAAAATGTTCGGGATTGTTTACAAAATCTATTTCCGTGGAATTGATAATAAGCAGAGGCGCAGTTTTGTAACGAAAGAAGAAATAATTATATGCCTCATTCAAATCCTTAATATATTCTTCGGACATATTCTCTTCATAATCTCTCCCCCGTTTTTTAATGTTCGACATTAGGCGCGGAACGCCGGACTGCAAATACACAACAAGATCCGGCGCAGGAATATTTTTTTCAATGGATTGAATCAGAGTTTCGTACAGTTTCAATTCATCATCTTGCAGCGTTAGATATGCAAATATTTTATCTTTATCAAAAATATAATCCGTTACAAGATATTTATGGAACAAATCCGTTTGAAATAAATCTTGTTGTTGTTTGTAACGGCTCAATAAGAAAAAAATCTGCGTTTGAAACGCATATCGTTCCGGGTCTTCGTAAAATTTTGGAAGAAACGGATTCTCTTCAAATTTCTCCAAAACAATTTTAGCATTTAACCGTTCGGTTATCATTCGCGCCAGCGTTGTTTTTCCTGCGCCAATTACGCCCTCAATTGCAATGTATTGGATGTCAGCGGGTCTTGTTTGCAAGTAAATCCTTTAATGAATGTTCAAGTTCGTTGGAGTACAATTCAGATTTCATTACTGTATGTGCATCGTTTGATTTTTTTAGCAAATCTGCAAAACATATTTTTTTTTCAGGATGAATGACGCTTCCGTCAATTTCACACAATGGAACAAGCGCAAAATTTCTGTTAATAAGTTCTTTATGCGGAATGCAGAGATGTTCCGTGCGAATTATTTCCTCTCCAAAAAGAAGAATATCAATATCAATTTCTCTTGGACCCCATCGCACTGTTTCATTCCGTCCTACTTCTTTTTCAATATATTTTATCGTACGATGAAATTCCACAGCCGATAATTCTGTTTCGCATTTACAAACGATATTAAGAAATTCCTGCTGTTGAATTCCGCCCACCGGCTCGGTTTTATACACGCTGGAAATTTTCAGCATGAAAGTTTTTTTCATTAACGCAATTCGAAACGCTGCATCTGCAAGAAATTTAATTCGATTTCCGACATTTGAACCGAGTCCGAGAAATATTTTTTGCTTCATTTCTGTTCGCACACAATTTCTACTTCAACAGTATCAAGAATACCGTGAACAGGCGCGCTTGGCTTCCGCACTCTTACGACTGCTTTTTTTACGCGGGAAAATTTTTCCAAAATTCCTTCGCCGATTGAATGAGCGAGCGATTCGATTAAAAAATATTT
This sequence comes from uncultured Chitinophagaceae bacterium, assembly GCA_964463935.1. Taxonomy (GTDB): domain Bacteria; phylum Bacteroidota; class Ignavibacteria; order UBA10030; family UBA8401; genus JACFMZ01. The sequence goes on from CAYXEE010000121.1 coordinate 5,284, forward strand.
CTTTTCGGTAACAATTTTTTTCATCAGCGCATATACTTGTTCGTAATTTACCGTATCAACAAGATTGTCGCTTCTTCGCGCTTCGGAAAGTTCGCAGAATAAATCTACATCAACTTCAAACTTTGCGCCAATGTTTTGCTCATCCTGCAGTACGCCGTGATACGCGTAAAAGACGGCATTTTTTAATCGAATAATATCGTAATTCATTGAGTATCTATTAAATTATTTCAAAACTTCAATCGCTTTAGCGATTCTGCGTAGTGCGGTTTCTTTTCCGATAACTTCTAATAAATGAAACAAACTTGGTCCGTTTGCAACGCCCGTAACAGCAAGACGCGCGGGATGAATTAACTTTCCTGCGCCAACGCCGGCTTCCGCTGCCGTTGCACGCAGCGCGGCTTCAATATTTGCCGAATCAAAATTTTCTATGAGGGAATATTTTTCCGCTAATTTTTGCAATTGCTGCGAAGAATTTGCATTCCAATTTTTTGCTTTTGCGTTTTCATCATACGCAAGCGGGTCAGTGAAAAAGTACAAACTATCAGAAACAAAATCCGGCAGAACGGTTACGCGTTCTTTTAATAAATGAATAACATTTCTCAAAAATCCATCAGGGAAGCTGTTTTGATATTTTTCTTCAAACAACGGTTTTACAAGTAGAAGCAATTCATCGTCAGATATTCGTTTGATATGCTGTTGATTCATCCAATTAAGTTTTTCAATATTAAAAACAGCGCCAGCTTTTCCGACGCGTTCAATGGAAAATTCATGTATCAATTCTTCCATTGAAAATAATTCTCTTTCATCGCCGGGATTCCATCCAAGAAGCGCAACAAAATTCAGAAGCGTTTCTTTCAAATATCCCTTTGCGCGGTAATCTTCCACGGCAACATCTCCCTGCCTCTTGCTTAATTTTGATTTATCGGGATTCAGCAATAATGGAAGATGCGCAAACTTCGGAATTTCCCATCCGAAATAATTGTAAAGCAAAATATGTTTCGGCGTACTGGGAAGCCATTCTTCCCCGCGAATAACGTGTGAAATTTTCATTAAATGATCATCTACGACGACAGCAAGATGATACGTTGGAAAACCATCGGACTTTAACAGCACTTGGTCGTCTAAAATTTTGTATTGAATTGTAACATCGCCGCGTATTAAATCATTAAATGTTATCTCTCCGGTCTCCGGTAATTTCATTCGTACAACGTACGATTCACCGGAAGCGATTCTGTTTTTTGCTTCGTCAAATGAAATATTTTTACAATTCCCGTCATATTTCGGATCGAGTCCTGCTTCGCTCTGTTTTTTCCGAAGTTCTTCCAGCCGTTCAGACGAACAAAAACAATAATAAGCGTTTCCTTGCTCAATCAATGTATTTACGTGCGAATGATAAATATCTAAACGCTGGGATTGTATGTACGGTCCGTAATTTCCATCTTTAGTTGGACCTTCGTCAAAATCAACGCCAGCCCAATGGAGCGAATTAATTAAATTTTCAATTGCCCCTTCCACTTTACGAGATTGGTCGGTATCTTCAATGCGAAGAAGAAATTTTCCGTTATTTTTTTTTGCAAATAAATAACAATACAGCGCGGTACGTAAACCGCCGACATGCAAATATCCGGTAGGACTTGGAGCAAAACGAACACGAACAGACATTACAGCAATTGCCTTTCAAAAAATAAAAATATTGCCCGCGCAAAAATTTATTTTTTAGAAATAAATATCTATATTTTTTTGCAGCGCGGTGCGAGAACTGTACGTTATATTTCAATAAAAATACCAAACTTTTGTCTGACTTCCAAAGAAGCATTGATACGATGATACATTCAATTACAAAAATTACAACATTAGATTTGCCGCA
>CAYXEE010000122.1:0-7073 GCA_964463935.1 uncultured Chitinophagaceae bacterium
GCTGCTGCTTTTGCCGCTGCTGCAGCGGCTGCCGCCGCGGCTTTCTTCGCCGCTGCTTCTTCTTCCGCTTTCTTTGAACGGATTCTTGCAGATTCAATTTCCGCCGGAGTCATTGTTGCAAAATTATAAATTAAATTGTTACGGTCGAATTCTGAAAACTCATACACATCCGTCATAAAAATACATTCAGTCGGACACGGCGGAACGCACAATCCGCAGTAACAGCATTTTGCAATATCAATATCAAACTTCGTTACATATAATCGCTTCTTCGTTCCTTTAGATGTTAACCCGAGATCGTCTGTCGGAGCAGATTTCAGCGTTTCAATGCTAATGCAATCCACAGGACACGCCATTGAACATTGATCGCAGCCGATGCAATCATCTATATTAACATACAAACGATTTCTTCCGCGTTCGGGAATTTCTTTTTTAACGTAGGGATATTGAATTGTTACCGTATTACCGAACAGATGCTTAAACGTAATTTTTGCGCCAACCACAGCGGTATGCACCGAACGGTAAATATCTGAGAAATAAGTTGTAAAAGCGTTCATTGAATTAACTAATAATTAAAATTGTATAAAAATAATTTTCTCCGCAACTCAGCATCGCAGTTGTAAACTATAAAACTAAAATTAAACCGAGAGCAATAACAGCAAACATTGCAAACGGCGTTAATACTTTCCACGAAACATACATCAATTGGTCAACGCGCAATCTCGGCAAAGTCCAGCGAAGCCAAATATTGATGCAGACAAACAACATTCCTTTTGTAATAAACCAAAACGCATTCCAAATTGGACCGCTCATAAAGTTTCCAAACGGACTCGACCATCCGCCGAAGAATAGAATTATCACCAGCGCGGAAACAACAAACAAGTTTGCATATTCTGCCAGATAAAAAATTGCAAATTTCATTCCGCTGTATTCCGTGTTGTAACCTTGCACTAATTCCGATTCTGCTTCAGGAAGATCGAACGGCGTGCGGTTTACTTCTGCCATAGCAGCAACAAGATAGACCATAAAAAGAATGAACATAAACGGAATTGAAACTAATTTTTTCCACAACACAAGCTGACCGCCGAAAATTAACCAATTCTGAATTCCGCCGGCTTGATATTCCGTTATGCTTTGCAAGCTCATTGAACCGACAACCATTACAATTCCAAGAATTGCCATCGCAGCTGGAATTTCGTAACTGATAATCTGCGCCGCAGAACGAAACGCGCCGAGCAGCGACCATTTATTATTCGAAGCCCAGCCCGCCATCAGCAAACCAACAACAACAAGCGAAGAAATTGCCACGAGATAAAAAATTCCAATATCAATATTACTGCCGATAAACGAACTGCTGAACGGAAGAACTGCAAACGAAGCATACGTTCCGACAAAAACTAAATACGGCGCAAAAGTAAATAATGTCTTATTTGCCGCCGTTGGAATTATATCTTCCTTCTGCAAAAGTTTCAGCATATCGGCAATTGGTTGAAGCGTGCCGTGCCAGCCGGTGTGCATATACGCAAGCCGATCTTGAATATGCGCCGCCATTTTCATTTCCACATAAATCGTAACAAGCGCATACAAAAGAATGAACACCAACGGCACAAGCGCGTACAACACCGAAAGTGTAATTTGATTTTCTAAAAGAGAGTTTAAGATTTCCATTTTTTTATATTTTTAAATTTCGTGAAACTATTTTTTCATCTATCAACTTCGCCGAGAACAATATCAATACTTCCCACAATTGCAACTAAATCTGCAATCATTGAGCCGCGCGAGATTTCATTTATTACGCTCAGATTTACGAATGCCGGCGAACGTCCTTTTACGCGGTACGGAGTTGTTGAATCTGCTGCAACAATATAAAATCCTAATTCGCCGCGCGGAGATTCTGTGCGCGCATAAATATCTCCGGGTGTCGGTCGAATACGTTTCGGTATCGCTTTTTGAACGTCCCCTTCTGGAATATTTGCAATCGCTTGTTCAATAATTTTTACGCTCTGTTCCATTTCGCGCTGGCGAACCATGTGCCGATTCCAAACATCGCCGACAGTTCCGATTTCGCCTTTTCCAACAACAACTTCCCATTCAAATTTATCATACAGAGAATACGGATCATCGCGGCGCAAATCCCAATCCACGCCGCTGGCGCGAAGCATCGGTCCGCTGCACGCATAATTTATTGCAACATCTTTCGGAAGTACGCCGACATTTGCCGTGCGTTTAATAAAAATTTCGTTGTAGTTCAAAAGATTGTTCACTTCAACCAAAGTTTTTTTGAACTCAACAATAAATTCTTTTGTCTTCTCTACAAATTTTTCGGGAATGTCGTGCGAAAGTCCGCCGATCCACATATAATTGTAGAGCAAGCGCGCACCGCAGGTCATTTCAAATAAATCAAGAATTGTTTCTCGGTCGCGGAAGCAATACAGAAACGGCGTAAACGCTCCCATATCAATGCCGAATGTTCCGATTGCAATTAAATGACTTGCAATACGCTGTAACTCCGCCATAATAATACGGATGTAGTGAACGCGTTCAGGAACTTCTATTTTAAGCAGCCGCTCCGCCGCAACAACAAAAGCGAATTCGTTGTTCATCGCCGCAACATAATCCAAGCGGTCAACATACGGAATCACCTGCTGATAATTCATCATGTGCTCGCAATGTTTTTCAAAACAGCGGTGCAGATAACCAAGATGCGGAATTACATCGCGCACAATTTCGCCGTCAACAACAATTTCCAACCGCAATACGCCGTGTGTAGAGGGATGCTGCGGTCCCATGTTGATAACCATTTCTTCAGTACGGAGTTTTTTTCCCGTGGAAGATTTTTCTACTGCTGGTAAAGTTTCAATCATTTTTCTTTTGTTTTATTTCGCTGCCCATCCTGTCCCTCCCCTGCAAGGGGAGGGAATTAAAGGGAGGGGTTAAAAAAATTAATACGGAACTCTCATTCCATTGTAAAATTCCGGCACTTGATAATCTTTGCGAAGCGGATAACCTTCCCAATCATACGGCAGTAAAATTCTCCGCAAATCGGGATGTCCTTCAAAAATAATTCCGACCATATCGTACGCTTCGCGCTCGTGCCAATTTGCCGTTTTCCAAATTGTTTCAACAGACGGAATATTCGGCGTTTCAGTTGGAACCTCAACTTTCAGTGTAATTTTATGTTTCAAATTCATTGAAGCAAGATTGTACGTAACGCCTAATTTCCCTTTGTAGTCAACGCCGGAAAGGCACATCAAAAAATCAAACTGCATTCGCTCGTCATCGCGCAAAAATAATGCGACATCTTTTATTTTTTCCGGTTGAATTTTTACAAACGGATCGGGAAGATTCTCAAGTTTTGCTTCAAGAATAATTTCGCCGAATTGTGTTTTAATCAAATCATGTATTTCTTGTGGTGTCATAATTTTTTATTCTAATTTACCCCGTCAAATAAAATATTTGCAGATGGTATGCTTTTCTATGTTCTAACTTTTGCTTTCCCCATCTCATTGATTCCTTCTACCGTTTTATTTCTACCAACTCACAGTTTTTACACTGCTTTTTTCTTTGCTATGCTTTCACTGCGGATTTTTTCTTGAAGTTTCAATAATCCTTCAATCAATGCTTCCGGTCTTGGCGGACATCCCGGCACATACACATCAACAGGAATAACGCGATCAACGCCTTTCAACACATGATAGCCGTGTTCCCAATACGGACCGCCGCAATTCGCACAACTTCCCATAGAAATTACGTATCGCGGTTCGGACATTTGATCGTACAATCGTTTAATGCGCGATGCCATTTTAAGAGTTACAGTGCCTGAAACTATCATCACGTCTGTTTGACGCGGAGTAGCGCGCGGTATAACGCCGAAGCGCATCATATCAAAATGCGATGCCGATGCCGCCATCATTTCAATTGCACAGCACGCAAGACCGAATTGCATCTGCCAAAGCGATGAGAGACGCGCCCAGTTTAAAAGATTATCCATTGTTGTAATAACAACATTGGAATTTTCAAATTGTTTATCGAGAAGTCCCATAATTATTGTGTCACCATTTCTTTTTGTTCAATTGAAGCATCGCTCACAACTCCGATTCCGCGCACATATTTCGGTTCAGTCGGAGCGGGCTTATCCCATTCCAAATCTCCTTTTACCCAAACGTACGCATAGCCGACAATTAAGATTGCCATAAAAATCAGCATTTCAACAAATGCAAACATTCCATACTCTTTAAATACCAGCGCCCAAGGAAAAAGGAAAACAACTTCCACTTCAAATACAACAAAGATGAGCGCAACAACGTAAAATCGGATGTTGAACTTTACTTGTGTATCGCCGATTGGATCTTCGCCGCACTCGTACGTTGAATTTTTCCCGGGATACGGTCTGTGAGGTCGCAGCAGCCATGCCGCAATAAGTCCGCCGGCAGTAAACACTCCGCCGACTATAAGAAAAATCAATATTTTACCAAATTCTGTAAGCATAAATATTTTTTTTGAGTTGCTATAAAATAAAATTGCGCCGCATTGCTTTAATCGGCAATTACGACGCAGTACAAAACCTACTTCGGTTTATTTTTTTTAAGAACGATACGTTCTCTTCGCTCGCATCGCGCGAAACAGCGGATGTTGCGTATTCTTTTTTAATTAACTTATATAATTGAATCGCTTGTTCCTTGTTTCCTGCTTTTGCGTAATTGCGCGCAGCGTGCGCTAAATTTTCCGCAGCATTCGGATCGTCGGAATTTTTCTTTCCGGCTTTTTCAAAATATTTTGCCGCGCCGGCAAAATCTCCTTTTGCTTCGTAACACGCCGCTTCGCCCGCAATTGCAGATATCTGCAGCACTTCAGATTTTACGCTCGCATCTTCGTACAACGGCAATGCTTTATCAAATTCATTTTGATTGAAATAACAATTTGCGAGATACACTTTTGCAATATTTCCGTACTGCGTAGAGCCGTATTCATCAACAATGTATTGCAAACCTTTTAAATTCTTTTCTGGAATTCCGTTGATTGCAATTTGATACTGACCGTTATCATAGTATGTAAAAATTTTTGCAAACTCGTTCATCGCGCTTTCGTTGTTGCTGCGAACATTGTTGACATAGAACGTGAGAGCAAGAACTGCTATCACAACGCCGGTGCCGATATTGGAAAGTAATTTTTTATTTGTTTGAATCCACGACATTGTGGAATCATACTTTTCAATAAGTTCATCGGTTTCGTGAACACGCGCAGTTATATGTTTTTTCTTTCGGAGCATGAATTTCCTTTCGTAAAAAATTTCTGTTAAATACGCTCCAATATACAAAAACTGCGCTGGTATGGCAAGAAACTATCTGCTGAAATCTTCATCGATTACACGCGTTCGTCTATAAAATCGTGTTCGTCTGAGCGAACAACAAGCGCCGGACACGGAGCTTTACGAACTATTTTTTCTGCTGTGCTTCCAAATAAAATATGTTCTACCCCGGAATGTCCGTGCGTCGCAAGAATTATTAAATCTACGCAATCTTCTTTTGCGCGAGTTGTTACTTCTACAAAGGGTATGCCATCCTTAATTATTTTTTCAACCTTTAAACCATTAAGAATTTCCCATTTTACAAGATTTTCCATTTCATCTTCTGCGCGTTGATGCAATTCATTCTCAATATTCGGAAAAGTGAGCTGTCCAATCGCAAAATCGGAAGGATAAATAGTCGGCTCTACAACAAACATCAATTGAAGATTAGCTTTGAACTGTTTTGCAAACGATGCCGCATATTGCACCGCTTTTTTGGAATGCTCGGAAAAATCTACAGGAACAAGAATTTTTTTAATTGAAAAAAGTGCGGATGAAGTTTTTTTCGTCCGCGTTGCAGTTTTTTTTGCCGCCTGCTTACGAGACGGCAGTTTTCTTTTTACTTGCGGCTTTTTCATTGGATGTCTCCTTCTCTTTTTGTAGTTGGGACTTTAATTGCTCCATCTCTGCACGCATTCTGGAAATTTCACTATTTGTATTTCGTAATCGCTCGCCTATCATTTCGGCAAGTTTTGTAACAACTTTTAAACCTGTTTTCGGAGTTTTTTCTATTATACTGAAAAGGTCAGGACGGAAAAATCCAAGCAATTGTGAATCTTCTTTTACCAACACCGATGCTGAACGCGGCGATTCATCAAGCAGCGCAATTTCACCGAAGAAATCTCCTTCTGTAAGAGTTGTAATCTCTTTTTGCGCGCCATCGTCTCCAACAAGAACAATTGCAACGCTCCCTTTTCCAATAACATACATTCCTAAACCCGGATCTCCTTGAGTAAAAACATATTCGCCTTTAAGATAATTTCTGCGATGAATAATTGCCGCAATCTGCCGAAGTTCCTTTGCTTCCATTGTTTCAAATACCGGAACTCGGGAAAGCATTTCTTCCGTTGAAGCAGGTTTAATTTTCGTTTTAAACATATCTTTCCACGCAGAATCTTTACTCATACATTCTCCAAATTATTTTACCGCTCACTGCAAACAGTTGCCTGCCGCAATTCGATTGCTGCTCTTATTTAGTCTAAAAAATCTAACCATCCGTGCGGGTCGTTTCCATTTTCAACAACATCAAAAAATCGCTTTTGCAATTCTTTGGTAATCGGACCAATTGTACCTTTGCCGATTTGAATTTTATCCACCGAGCGAATCGGCGAAACTTCCGCCGCGGTTCCGGTAAAAAAGACTTCGTCTGCAATATACACCATTTCGCGCGGAACATTTCCTTCCACAATCGGAATACCTGCATCTTCCGCAAGTTGAATTACAGACGCGCGCGTAATTCCCGGAAGAATTGCATTGACAAAAACCGGCGTCATAATTGTTCCATTTTTAATCACAAATATATTTTCGCCGCTTCCTTCGGAGACAACGCCGTTTACATCAAGCGCAATTCCTTCTACATAACCGTCGACAATAGCTTCCATTTTTATCAATTGCGAATTTAAATAATTTCCGCCGGACTTTGCCATTGTTGGAAATGTATTTTGCGCCGCTCTGTTCCACGATGAAAATTTTACATCAATTCCTTTTTCCAACGCTTCCGGTCCAA
>CAYXEE010000123.1:0-7052 GCA_964463935.1 uncultured Chitinophagaceae bacterium
AAGCGTGCCTCGCTCAGCATGACCATATGCGTAACATCAGTTAATAAAGAGAAATTGTAATACAAAATAATCATTCATTATGGAGGAAGGAACATCGTATGAAAAACACAGTGCGACAATTTAGCGCGCTCGCAGCAGCATGGGTTTTGGCGCTCTCATTTGCTGCAACGCTGCACGCCGTTGCTCAAACAAACGCTCCGAAAACTATTGCTGTGCTGTACTTTGAAAACAACAGCATTGTTGATAAGGATAAGCTCGATCCGCTGAAAAAGGGTTTGGCGGATATGATGATTACCGAACTTTCAAAAATAAAAAGTTTGAAAGTTGTTGAGCGCCAGCGCATTCAATCAATTCTTGAAGAATTAAATTTGAATGAAACTGATATGGTAGAATCATCCACTTCTCAAAAAATGGGAAAACTTCTCGGCGCACAAGTGATGCTCTTCGGCGGATTCTCAAATCTATTTAAAGACCAAATGAGAATAGACGTACGCATTGTGCGGACTGAAACAGGCGAAACGCTGAAAGCCGATGAAGAAACCGGCGAGTTAGATGATTTTCTGAAAATGCTGCAAAGTTTAACAAAGAAAATTGCAAAAGACCTTGATGTAAAATTATCTTCCGATGAACGCGCGCAGCTTGAAGCGGATACCGAAGGAAATTTCAGCGGATATGTAACGTATGCCAAAGCGCTGAACTTTGAAGATCAAGGGAAGAAATTGGAAAAACAGGGAAAAGCAAATGAAGCTCGTTCGGCGTACGAAAATGCTCAGAAATTGTATAAAAAAGCATTAGACGAATCGAACGGATATGAACCGGCAAAGCAAAAAGCCGATGAGATGGCAGCATTGATAACGAAATTGAAAAAATAAAATATTAATAATTTTAGGAGAAGAAATATGAAACGTATTCTTTCGTTACTCTGTGTGTTTTCTTTGCTCGTTCCGGCGCTGAATAGAGCAAAGGTGTATGCACAAGATGATCTTCCGCGCGTCATGGTTGTTGTTGATGAAAAAACCGACGATAAAGATGTAACTGCGCGCAAAGTTGCGGGAAGGATTGAAAAAATTCTTCTTGAAAAAGGATTCCGCATTGTAGATTCGCGTCAATTTGAATCTGTTAAAGCGCGCGATATTTCCAGTATGGATGCCGTAAAAGCAAAAGAACTCGGCCGCCGTTACGGCGCAGAGTTGATAATTGCCGGCGGCGCACAGGCGGTCTTCGGCGCTGAAAAAGATGTGTACGGAATTAAAACAGTAGAATATACGGCGGACGGCGAAATAAAAATCGTCATCACCGATACCGGCGAAATTCTTGCCGTTGCTTCCGCTTCGTCTAAAAAATCTTCGCAGGGAAAATCGCAGGCGGCGTCAAAATCGCTGGAAGATATCGGCGACCAGCTGGCAATGGATATTGCCGGCAAACTTGAAAAGAAAGTAAAAGAGATGAAGGATAAGCCGATGATTGTTGAACTTATTCTTCAAGGAATAAATGATGCGACGCTTGCAAAAGTTGAACAGGAACTTCCTTCAAAAGTTGCAATGATTCAAAAAATGCGTCTGCGTTATATGGAAGGAACTTCCGCTTCGTACGATGTTACAATAAAAGGTTCGCTGGACGAGCTTCGTAAAATTTTTGCAGGAATGCAGGAATATCAAGTCGTCGGCGTCAGCGGAAACCGGCTTGATGTTTCAACAAAAACTTCCGGCGTAAAGAAGGCGAGCATGGCAATGTCCAGCGCGCTGGATATTACGGAATTTAAAGTGGAAAATATTTTTCCGGCGCAGTTTACGTATTATTCCAAAAATCCGATTGGAAAAATAACGATTGAAAATACCGGAACAACGGATATTAAAAATATTAAAGCGAAAATTTTTATTCCAAGTTATATGGCGTTTGCATCGGAACAAACAATTCCCGAATTGAAAGCAAAAGAGAAAAAAACGTTTGATGTTTCCGCAACGTTGGATAAAGATAAATTAACGGCTGTTTCTGAAAATACTGTTTCGCAGATTAAAGCGGAAATTGCATTCAATCAAGGCGGCGAAGAAAAAACGCGAAGTATTACAAAGCCGGTAACAATTTACAGTAAAAATTCCATCAGCTGGAATCGTTCCTATCAAGCGGGCGCATTTGTAACGAATAAAGATGCAGCGGTGGAAAATTTTTCGCGCAATATTATCGGGAATGTAAAAAATGATCCGAATGCGCTTCCGGGCGCATCGCGCAATATGATAAATGCGATGAAAATTTGGGAGGCGATACGCGCATTCTCAATCAATTATGTTACCGATCCGTGGGTTGTTGCCGAAGGTGATGTGCTTGATGAAATTCAATTTCCGCGTCAAACGCTGGCAAAGAAAGCGGGCGACTGCGATGACAGTTCCATTCTTCTTGCCGCGTGCTTAGAAAATCTCGGCATTCGTACAAAACTTGTCGGCACAGCAGACCATATTTTTATTATGTTCGATACCGGAATAAATAAGAAAAACGCGTCGCGCGTAAGTTTAAACGAACGCGATTATATTATCAGCGAGAATACCGTGTGGCTGCCGCTGGAAACAACAATTATCAATAAGCCGTTTTTTGAAGCGTGGAAAATGGGCGCAGACGGCTATTACAAAACTGTTGATGCAAAAGGAAAATTGGATATTATTGATGTTCGCAAATCGTGGGAAATTTCTCCGCCTACAAACTTAGCAAGCGATGAAAAAGTTGCCGAAACTCCCGCCGCTTCCGCAATTGAACAATTGCTGATTGAAGATCAGAAAAATATTGCGGCAATGAATCTTCAAATGATTGATGAAAAAGTAAAATTCCTCCGTTCGCAAAATACGGAAAAAGCGTCCAACGAAGCGGCTTCGCTTCTTGCAAATTCCGGCAAGTATGACGGCGCGATTGAAATTTTGAAAGCGTACAAATCCGCATCTTCATTAAATAATGTCGGAAATGTGTATTTGTTAAAAGGAGATTCGCTGAACGCCTATAAGAGTTATACTGCCGCAATGAAAGCAGACGGCAACGACGGCGGAATTTATTTGAATATGGGACTTTTGAAATATCTCGGCGGCGACCACGAAGGAACAGTCGCTTCGTTTAGCGATGCAATTTCTAAATTTCCTTCGCAGGAAAAAGCTTATGCTGAACTTGGTATTGATAATATTGTCGCCGAAATGAGTCAGACCAAAGCGGCGGAAAAAAATGCAATGATTGATAAAGGAGAATTGCAAAGTTTGTTATTTTCTGCGCTGCAAGATTTACAATCCGGGCAGCAAGCGCGCACAGCAAGCAAAGCAGTGCGGCGCGGTGAAAATCGCTTTGTGTTCGGCGGTCGCCGCGGAATTGACCCGACGGCACTTGCCAATCTAAAAGATTTTCTCTATTGGAAAATGTAATTGTTCCTTCAAATTATATTGGACTATCTCAAATATTTTTTGCAAGTTACCCCCGATATGTTCGGGGGTAACTTGTTTTAAAACTTCTCTTTTTATCAATCGAAGGTTTTTCTTATGAATAAAAAACTTGTGAAAGCATTGTACGGAATTTTGTTTGCGCTTCTTTCCGTCGGCATAACGTGGCTGTTGTTTCAGTTCAGCTTTTTCAAATCGCTGGAATTAAAAGCATACGATGCAATGATGTCCGCGCGCGGCACGCGCGAGCATACCAACAACGTTGTTATTGTAAAGATTGACGAATACACCGTAAAAGAATTGAAATATCCGATTCCGCGGGATAAATTTGGAACATTGCTGGCAATTATTTCTCAAAGCGGCGCGGCGGCAATCGGCGTTGACGAACTTTTTACCGATGTGCAGCAGGATAGTTTTTCGCTGGCGCAAAACCGGCAATTTTTATTTTTTCATAATTATGCGGGCAATGTGTATCACGCCATTGGTCCGTTTGTTCCTTCAATGGAAAATCCCGGAGAAGCGCGCGCAATTGATAGAGAAGCGTACACAGTTCTTCATCAACATTCCATTCCAGCAACATTGCCGACTCATCCGTTTCCGCGCGCAACATATATTGATGAACGTCCGTTCGATTCGCTTGCCTCATTAGCGGCGGGCGTTGGGCATATCCTTTTGCGTCCGGATACGACGGACGGAATTATTCGCGCCGTTCCATTCTTTGTAGAATATTCCGGCGATTATTATCCCACATTCGGCGCGGCTCTTGCTTTTGCCGCGCTTAAAATAGATTTAAAAAATGTTTCCGTTGAACAAACGGAAGAAGGATTATTAGTTCGCGCCGGACAATTGGAAATTCCGCTTTCTGCGCACGGCGATTTAATTGTTGATTTTGCCGGAACGAACGATGTGTACAAACAAATTTCTTTGCAGGAAGTTCTTGACGCATATATTAAAGGAGATCAAAAAGTTCTTTCGATGTTTAAGAACGCAGTTGTTATTATCGGACCTACGGCGCGTTCCATCGGCGACCATAACGCAACGCCGCTTGCAGATATTTCTCCGAACTGTTTTGTTCATGCAAACGTGTACGATCAGATTATGATGGGAAGAAATATTCTCCATGCGCCGAATACTACTCAATTTATTATTATTACGGTACTGGCGTTAATTGTCGGCGTAATTTCTATTACCATAAAGCTTCGCTGGAGCGTTCCAATCGGACTTTTGCTGCTCATCGGCTACATCTTGTTTGGATATTCTGCATTTGCTAACACGGGCGTTGTTTATCTGTTGGTTGAACCATTTGTTGCGCTTTCGCTTTGCTATGCGGCTTCGATGACCTTTACCACGGCAACGGAAGGAAAGCAAAAATCGCAGATAAAACACATGTTCCAAAAATATGTAGATAGATCGGTTGTGGAACAGTTAATTGAAAACCCGGCAATGCTGAAACTTGGCGGCGAAAAAAGAGAAATTACTACAATGTTCGCGGATATTGAAGGATTTACCAGAATGTCTGAAGAATTGGGACCGGAAAATACTGTTGCAATGCTCAATTCGTATTTAACGGAAATGACAAATGTAATTCTTGAAGAATACGGAACAATTGATAAATATATCGGCGATGCAATTATGGCATTTTGGGGCGCGCCGTTAGATAATAAAGATCACGCGTACTTCGCCTGCCGCGCCGCGCTGCGTATGCAGAAAAAATTATTGGCGCTGCACACAAAATGGATTCATTTCGGACGCCCTGTTGTAAATCAACGGATTGGAATAAACACCGGCGAAGCAATTGTTGGAAATATGGGAGCTGAAGCGCGGTTAAGTTATACGGCAATCGGCGATCCGGTAAATCTTGCATCGCGTTTAGAAGGCGTAAACAAAGAATACGGAACGCGTCTTCTCATCAGCGAAAACGTGTACAATCAAGTTCAAGGAAAAATTCTTGCGCGCGAAATGGATATGGTTATCGTTGTCGGAAAAACAGAGCCGGTGCGTATCTATGAATTGATTGCGCTTGCCGATGAAGTGCAAACCGATGCGACGAAAAAATTTCTTGAATTTTATCATGCGGGAATGGATTCCTACAAACAGCGCGCCTGGAAAAGCGCAATTGAACAATTTCAGCAGGCGCTTACAATCCGCCGCGATGATATTGTTTCAAATATTTACATTCAGCGCTCAATGATGTTCAGCGACAATCCGCCGCCGGAAGATTGGAACGGCGTATTTGTTATGACGAAAAAATAAAACGCAATAGTTAACATTTTTTGAAAGGCGGGAAATAATTCCCGCCTTATTTTTTTAAACTATGATTATCTTCATTGCATTTATTGCTTTTCTTTTATACTTTCTTACGAAGTTTTTATCCTTTCATTAATTGAATACTATGCGATATGAATGGCTTGATTACGTTCTATAATTCTTCTGTCGGTAAAAAAATTACAATGAGTTTGACAGGACTCTTCCTTTGTATTTTTCTTGTTGAACATCTTGTTGGAAATTTACTTCTCTTGCGTCAGGATGGCGGACTTGCGTTCGAGGAATATTCTGAATTTCTTACTTCCAATCCGTTTGTGTTTATTCCACTGCGTATAATAGAAGTAGTGTTGTTTGTCAGCATCGTTCTTCACGCGCTGAGCGGCGTTTCGGTCTGGTTGAAAAATCGCCGCGCCCGTCCGAAAAAATACGAGGAATTTGGAGTTGCCGAAAACACAAAATTCGCTTCGCGCTGGATGATGACCTCCGCTTCCATAGTATTTATTTTTTTAGTTATACATCTCAAAACATTTTTTGTTACCATCCGTTTTTCCAACGAACATGTAAACGGATATTATCTTACACAGCAAATGTTTTCGCAGACGTGGTATTCTGTGTTTTATCTTTTCGCACTTGCATTACTTGCATTTCATCTATTCCATGGATTTCAATCGGCATTTCAAACGCTCGGACTGAAAACGAAAAAATATTCCGGCTTGATTGATGCGATAGCGGTTATCTTTTGGCTGATTGTACCGATTGGATTTGCTGCAATTCCAATTTATTTTTTGTTCTTTCATCAAACTGTAGCTTTAGCACAATAATAAAAAAAAAGTTGAGTTAACAATGGCTCTCGATTCTAAAATTCCAAATGGACCAATAGAAAAAAAATGGTCTGAGCATAAATTTCACATGAAGCTGGTAAATCCGGCAAACCGCCGCAAATACAACATAATTGTCGTTGGAACAGGACTTGCAGGTTCTGCCGTAGCGGCAAGTTTAGGCGAACTCGGTTACAATGTTCACGCATTCAGCTATCATGAATCTCCTCGCCGCGCTCACAGTATTGCAGCGCAGGGGGGAATCAATGCGCCGAAAAATTATTCCAACGATGGCGACAGTGTGTATCGTTTATTTTACGATACGTTGAAAGGGGGCGACTACCGAGCGCGTGAAGCAAATGTATATCGGTTAGCAGAAGTGAGTGGAAGTATTATTGACCAATGCGTGGCGCAAGGTGTTCCGTTTGCGCGTGATTATGCCGGCTATTTGGATAATCGTTCGTTCGGTGGTGCGCAAGTTGCGCGAACATTTTACGCGCGAGGTCAAACCGGACAGCAATTACTGCTTGGTGCATATTCCGCATTGTCCCGGCAGATT
>CAYXEE010000124.1:0-7035 GCA_964463935.1 uncultured Chitinophagaceae bacterium
ATTCTTCCGGGCGTAGCGCAGGTTCAAGCCGGAAGAAATGATCTTATCGTGCGCGGCGGCGCGCCTTCGGAAAATTTATTTGTGGTAGAAAATATCGAATTACAAAATATCAATCACTTCGGAACGCAAGGCGCAAGCGGCGGTCCGCTTTCCTTTATCAATTTAGATTTTGTCAGCGAAACATCTTTCAAGACGGGCGGATTCGGCGCAAAATACGGCGATAAACTTTCTTCCGTGCTTTCCATAGATTTGCGCGATGGACGCGATGACAAATTCGGGGGCAAAGCAACAATTTCTGCATCGCAATTCGGTTTAAATCTTGAAGGACCAATTGACCAGAATGGCTCTTATCTTTTTTCTGCAAGAAGAAGTTACTTAGACTTTATCTTTAAAGCCGCCGGATTTGGTTTTGTTCCTGAATATTGGGATTTCTTGGGAAAAGCAAATTACAAACTTTCTAATAAAGATGAAGTAAAAATTTTGGCAATTGCCGCATTGGATAATGTAAAAACTTTTAACGATACAGAAGATAAGCGATATTCAAATTCTCGAATTCTTTCCAGTTCGCAAGACAATATTGTTACAGGAATTTCTTGGCGGCATCTTTTGCCCGGTGGATTTTTAACAGTTACTGCCGGACAAACTTATTTTAATTTCCGCTATCAACAGAACGATAGTTTGCTAAATCCGATTTTTAGGAGCAATTCCGATGAATATGAAACTTCGCTTCGCGCAGATGTTGTTTACCAACTCTCAAAAAATTCTGAAGTTACAGTCGGCGCGCAAGGAAAATTTATAAACTTTTCTTCATCAATAATTCTCCCGTTTTTTCAAACAAATTTCGGACAGACTTTTAATGTAAATGCAGTATTAGATACAACCGCAATAAAATCTGCCGCATATATTCAACTGGCACAAAAAATTTCAGAAAATTTTCGTGCAATAATCGGCGGTCGTGTAGATTATTTTAATTTGATAAATGATAATTTTTCTTTTTCACCGAGATTGGCATTAACCTATGCGCTTTCTCCGGTTTGGAATATCAATACAAGCATCGGAAAATATCATCAATCACCATCGTATATTTGGCTCGTTGCAAATTCAGCAAATCGCAGTTTGAAATATATTTCTGTTGATCAATATGTTATTGGAATAGAACATTATTTACGTTCCGATGTAAAAGTAAGCGTAGAAACATACATCAAAAAATATTCCGATTATCCCGCAAGCATTGCGCGTCCTTATCTTGTTCTTGCAAACACAGGCGCAGGATTTGGCGGCTCGGAAGATGGCTTCGCATCGTTCGGTCTCGATCCGTTGGCAAGCGGAGGAAGCGGAATTTCAAACGGTATAGAATTTTTTGCACAGAAAAAATTATCGGAGGTACCGTGTTACGGTTTGGTAAGCATCAGCTACAACCAATCTCGATTTAAAGCGTTAGACGGCATTGATAGACCAAATTCATTTGACCAACGCTGGATTTTAAATCTTGGCGGCGGATATATTCTTAACGAGTTGTGGGAATTTTCAGGAAAATTTCGCTATGTAACCGGTCGTCCATATACGCCGTTTAACGCAGACGGAACACAAAACACAGCATTTTATAATTCTCAGAGAATATCCGCTAATCACAGTCTTGATGTTCGCGTAGATAGAAGATGGAATTTTCAAACCGTAAATTTAATTACGTACATTGATATTCAAAATATCTACAATAGAAAACCGACTGACGCTCCGCGTTATGATAAGCGAAAACAATCCGTCATAACAGAATCAAGTTCAATCGGAATTTTACCTTCCATTGGAATTAGCACAGAGTGGTAAAAATCTTTGCTCAACTGTTAACCGCTGTACTTTAGTTTCTAACAGTTGAGCATTTTCCTGTTTTCCCGCCGCACTTCTACCTAATTATCACGAAATTTAGTATATTGCTAAATAAATTTTCTATCCGCCGAGGTGGTGAAATTGGCAGACACGCTGGTCTTAGAAGCCAGTGCTTAACGGCGTAGGGGTTCAAGTCCCCTCCTCGGCACTGCAAAAAACAAATGACTTTTCTCAATCCTTTAATTTTATTCGGACTTATTGCCGGAGCAATTCCTATTCTTATTCACTTGCTGAATAAGAGAAAACTGCCGACAATTGAATTCAGCACGCTTTCATTTCTGAAGGAGCTTCAGAAAAACAAAATCCGCAAAATTAAAATTAAGCAATGGCTGCTTCTTCTTTTGCGAACGCTCCTCATACTTTTTCTTGTTCTCGCATTTTCTCGTCCTGCATTGAAAGGAACTATTGGTATTGCAGGGTCGCATTCCAAAACTACGGTTGTCATTATTTTGGACAATACCGCTTCAATGGATTTGCATAATGAAAAAGGAAAATTTCTGGCTCAAGCGCAATCGAAAGCAATAGAACTGTTAAATATTTTGCAAGAAGGAGACGATGCAATTTTTTTACGGCTCGCGGATATTCCCAATGCAACTATTGAACAACCGACTCACGACAAACAAACGCTTCTCAAATTGGTACAAGAAACAACTATCAGCTTTCGGCAAAACACCATTGACGATGCGATGCGGCTTGCCTCGCGGCTAATTCAGCAGTCTAAAAACTTAAACAAAGAAATTTATATTTTTACCGACGGACAAAAAAGTTCTTTTGTGAATGAGAGCGGGAACAAACAACGTGAAAAATTATTTTCAGAGCAGATTAAAATTTTTGTACTTCCGCTTTCTGAAAAAAAATTTGAAAACGCCGGAATTGAAAACGTTCTTATTCCCCCTTCTATCCTTCAAGCGAACAAAACAGTTTCTATTTCCGTAACCGTAAAAAATTACGGCGATAGTCCGGTAAAAAATCATCTTATAAGTTTAACAATTGATAATAAACGCGTTGCGCAAAAAAGTTTCTCTCTTGCTTCTCAGCAATCTTCCGTTGTGGAAATGAATTTCACTCCTTCGCACAGCGGATTTATTCGAGGTACAATTGAATTAGAAGAGGACGAAATATCAATTGATAATGCGCGCTATTTTTCTCTTTTCATCCCGGAAAATATTACTGCGGTCATTATCTCGCCCGATGAAACACACTCGCGCTATATTAAGACGGGACTTTCACTTTTTCAACAGCAAAATTCTTTTTCGCTTACAGCCGTAACTCCCGCGCAAGCATCAAACACAATCATCGAAAACGCCGATGTTCTTATTTTGTCCGGCGTAAAAGAATTACCGCAAACACAGCAATCGTACACAGCCCGCTTTTTACAGCGCGGCGGCGGAATTCTTTTTTTCCCAAATTCCGATACTGCGTACGCATCGTACAATAATATACTACCGCAGTTTGTATTTAAAGGCGTTATAGAAAAAAATATTTCCGCCGACGATTTTGGATTAACATTTTCTACTGTGGATTACGAGTTTCCAATTTTTCGTTCAATTTTTGAAGAATCAAAAAATTCAAAAAAAACTCCGATGGAATCTCCTTCTGTAAAAATCAATCTGCATTCTAAACTTCAGCATCAGCAAAGGGCGATAATTTCACTTTCAAACGGCGCGCCGTTTTTGTGGGAAGAAAAAATTTATAAAGGAACATTGCTCGCATTCTCAGTTCCCGCAGTTACAAGCTGGTCGGATTTTCCGTTGTGCGGTATTTTTCTGCCGATGCTTCATCAAGCAATTTTATATCTCTCATCCAATCAATCTGTTACAACGCTGGTAGAAAAAGCGCGCGTAGGAAACACATTTGAATTTACTGAAAATGAATTCCGAAAAAGCAAAAAACTAATTTCTTCGCCAATTACAATATTCGATCCTGAAAACAGAGAAACAATGCTCCGTTCGTTCCGCAAGGAAAATTTTTACGGAAATAGCAGCGCAGTATTTCAATTTTCATCCGCTGTTATTCCCGGTTTTTATTCCGTTGTATCAGAACGCGATACTATTCTGCAAATTCCTGTTAATATTGAAAACAATGAATCGTATCCTGCGCTGATTACAAGTTCAGAAATTGTCAATTCCCTTGCCGCAAGTGGAATTTTAAACGAATCCATTGTAATTTTAAACAATTCGGATTCCCTGGAAACAAATGTTTTACAAAGCCGTTTCGGCGTTGAATTGTGGAAATATTTTTTACTTCTTGCCGCCGTTATTGCAATTATTGAATTGATTGCGGCGCGGGTACCTAAACAACAACATGAATGATAGAATTAACGCAAAATAAAAGAGAGCGCGCAATTGCAATCGGTTTGCTTCAGCAATCCAATATGCGCAGGCAGGCAGAAGAGTATTTGGACGAATTGACATTGCTGGCGGATACTGCAGGTGCGGATATTATTCATAAAATTTTACAGAGCAGAGATAGAATTGATTCCGCTACATACATCGGCAAAGGCAAAATTGAACAAATTGCGCAGCTTGTGCAGGATGACGACATTTCGTTAATTATTTTTGACGACGACCTTTCTCCGGCACAAACAAGAAATCTGGAAAAACTAATTAACAGAAAAATTATCGACCGCAGCGGATTGATACTTGATATTTTTGCTTCGCGCGCAAAAACTATGGAAGCAAAAACACAAGTGGAACTTGCGCAATTGGAATATCTTCTTCCGCGCTTAACGCGAATGTGGACGCATCTTTCAAAACAGTACGGCGGAATTCGCACAAAAGGTCCGGGCGAAACGCAAATAGAAACCGACCGGAGAATTATCCGCGAACGAATTTCTGCGCTGAAAGAAAAATTATTAAAGATAAGCGAACAGCGAATTACTCAACGCAAAGGAAGAAAAGAATATTACAATATTTCTCTTGTCGGTTACACGAATGCCGGGAAATCTACGCTCTTAAATGCGCTCGCCGAATCGGAAGTCTTTGTTGAAAATAGATTATTTGCAACGTTAGACCCGACGACGCGCTTGGTTAATCTCAGTTCAACAACTCCCGTTTTAATTACCGACACGGTCGGATTTATACGCAAACTTCCGCATCATCTTGTTGCTTCATTTAAAAGCACATTGGAAGAAGTTACGGAAGCCGATATCCTTTTGCATGTAGTAGATATTTCTCATCCGCAAGTGGAAGACCATATTAACACAGTAAAAACAACATTGGCAGATTTGCAGGCATTACACAAACCAACGCTGTATGTTTTTAATAAAATAGACGCGCTGGAAGACCGTTCAATTATTACTGAAATGAAACTGCGGCACGAACATTCTATTTTTATTTCCGCTCAACGCGGAATAAATCTTACAGGATTGCGCGAGTCGTTGCTGCAGCTAATTCATTCTGCATATTCCGAAATGACATTTACGCTTCCGCATAATTCGTACGGCGCAATTTCACAACTTCACGAATTTGCTGAAATAAAAAACCAAGAGTACGGTGAAGAAAAAATAGTTGTAACGCTTCGCGTCAGCGACAAATTAAAAGAACGCGTTGAAAAAATTCTTGCGCCGTTCACAAAACGAAAATAGTTTTCGTCTTGTGTTAGCAAAGAAACTTCAGTATCTTTGTTATGTAAAAATTGCCCTATCGTCTAATGGCAGGACAGCGGTCTCTGAATCCGTATGTGGTGGTTCGACTCCATCTAGGGCAGCTTTAAAAAGCCGCAGATGCGGTTTTTTCTTTAGAATAATTGTAACCCAAGATAATTTCTTTATTTGAAAAAAATCTTGATTCTCACCTTCATCTCATCTAATTTCCATAAAATTTATAGGAACGTATGAAAAAACCGCTCAATGTTTTAATAGTAGATGATGAACAAGCATTTGCAAATCTTTTATCTCTTGATTTAGAATCAAACGATGATTACAAAGTAAAAACCGCTTATTCGGGAGAGTCCGGAATAGAAATGCTTCAACAAGAACAATTTGATATTATCTTGCTCGATTATCATCTTGGAACAATGACCGGTTTGCAAGTTCTTGAATGGATAAGCAATCAAAAAATTGATACTCCCGTTATTATGCTTACCGCCGCAGGAACTGAAGAAATTGCGGTAAACGCAATGAAACTCGGCGCGTACGATTATTCCAGAAAAGAGCGGCTTGAACTTCATCATTTGCCTGTACTTATTAACGGCGTTTATGAAAGATATTTGTTCCGGCAGGAAAAACGGCACAAAGAATTGCAAAAACTTGAAGAAGAAAAACAAAAAGCCGCCGTGCAAATGTTTCAAACTACTGTACGAACAATTGCTCACCACGTAAACAATGCGCTTGCTGTAATAATGCTTCGCTCATCTTCATACGAACGCAATGCAAGAAAAAATCTTGACCCAAATACTGCCGAACAAATAATTCAGCTTATTACAGAACTTAAAGGACAAGCAACTGTAATTGAAGCTGTCGTCCGCTCGCTCGTAGAACTTTCCAATGTTGTTTATACAAACTATGCTACCGACCAAAGTATAATTGATATTAAACGCGAGTTAGAAGAAAACTTAAAACGACTACAAGAGCAGCAAAAAATTGAAATCTGACTACAGCTTAAGCAGTCTTACACAGGGACTGCTAATTTTTACATACCTTGACTTACCCGCCAATTTTTGATATTTTAAAGTAAGAAAAACTCAATTTTGGCTTATTTTCTTAATATTTTTAAGAAAATTCTCATTTTTTAAACTATGAGCGAACAATTAAACGAACGCGAACGAACAATTCTGCATAACATTGTTTATAGCTACATTCAAACAGCGCTGCCTGTTGGATCGCGGTATATTTCAAAAAGAAAAGAAGTCGGATTAAGTCCGGCTACTATTCGCAATGTTATGTCCGATCTGGAGTATATGGGATTTATCAATCATCCGCATACTTCGGCAGGAAGAATTCCAACCGACAAAGGATACCGTTTTTATGTAAATGAATTGATGGAAATTGATAAAATTTCTGTTCAAGAACAAACAGCAATCCAATCGCAATTACAACACTCAATTGAAGCGGATGAAATTTTCAAGATTGCGTCTAAAATTTTGGGAACAATTTCGCATCAATTAAGCGTTGTCTCTGCGCCAAGAATGACAAGCGGAATTTTTGAAAAA
>CAYXEE010000125.1:0-4052 GCA_964463935.1 uncultured Chitinophagaceae bacterium
ATCAAAATTATGAAATTAAGTTTGTTCTCATCACCGGCGATATATCAGAGTTTGGTTCTGACCAACAGTTTAGACTTGCAAAACAAATTTTAGACAGTTTGAATAAACCTTGGTATGCGCTGCCCGGCAATCACGATATGAAATGGTCGGAATCTGCGGGAACATCGTTTATTAAAATATTTGGTTACGAAAAATTTGTTTTTGATTATGACGGTTACAAATTTATTGGATTGCATCAAGGACCGAGAATGAGAATGGGAGATGCGTATTGGACCGAATCGGATTTGAACTGGACAGATTCTTTGTTAAAAAATTTAAAAGACAAACACCAAAGAATAATTATAGCGACACATTATCCTGCGGATTCTGGTATTGCTAACTGGAGCAGAATGGCAAAAATATTGAGAAAGTACAATACCCAAGTTCTGCTTAATGGACATTGGCATTCAAATGTTCACAACGTATTTGATGGAATTGAAAGTATTATAGGTCGTTCAAATCTTCGTGCAAAGGAAACTGTTGGCGGATATAATATTGTAGAAATTAGAAATGATTCTATGTTTTATTCAACAAGAAAAACCGGCGTAAAGACTGAGAGCGCGTGGTGCAGAATAAAACTTGGAGAGAGAGAATATTCAAAGTATCAGATCAATAATTTGTTATTCCACAATGAATATCATAAACAGTATCCAAATGTCAGCTCTGCAAAACAATATAGCTATAACTCTGAATTACTATCTCATCCTCTTGTAAATGATAAATATTTTGTGCGCGCCTATTTTGATGGAATGATTTTCATTGATGTAATGCAAGAGCCGATAAAAAATTATTCGTTCCGGCATACAGCATCAATTGCTGCAACTCCGGCGCTATCAAACAATTATTTAGTTTTTACTTCAACAGACAGCAATATTTATTGCTACGATATTAAAAAGAAAAAACAATTATGGAAAGTTCATACTAATTCCGCAATAGTTGCGCCGCCGATAATTGAGAATGGAATTGTGTATTGCGGCGCAAGCGATAGAACATTTCGCGCAGTAAATCTAAAAAATGGAAAACTTATCTGGCAATTTGATTCTTTGCAAGGTCATATTGAATCGAAGCCATTGATTGCGGAGGAGAAAATAATTTTCGGAGCGTGGGATGAACACTTGTACTGTCTTAACAAAAAAACAGGGAATTTACTCTGGAAATGGCGTGGAGATAAACGGGGAACTCTGCTTTCTCCAGCAGCGTGTGAACCGGTTGCTGCAAACGGAAAAATATTTATTGTTGCGCCGGATAGATTTATGACGGCGATTGATTTAGAGACAGGAAAAAATGTATGGCGCACAAATCAATTTAAAGTTCGGGAAACAATCGGGATTTCCGAAGACGGCGAACGAATTTATATTCGTACGATGAATGATTCGCTTTATGCTATTTCTTCCGCCGCACATTCTCCTGAAATTATTTGGTCGTTAAACGCTGAGTTCGGTTATGATATAAATTCATCGCAGATTAAAGAAAAAGATGGAGCGCTGTTTTGCACAACAAAAAACGGCGTATTGATTGCAGTGGAAGGGAAAACGGGAAAATTATTATGGAAATATAAATCCGGCAATGTTATTGCACATACGCCAATTCCGATTTATAGAAACAAAATTATTTTTTCAACCATCGTTGGCGCGGTTGAAGAAGTTATTGTAAACGTAAAATAAAAATCCCCGTCTGATTACGGGGATTTTTATTTCTAAACTATTTTCAAATAATTACTGTTTAATTTGCATTACAATCCAATAACTCAACGCGCCGATTGCAGCAGAAGTTGGAATGGTCAATATCCACGCCATAACAATTTTTCCCACCACGCCCCAGCGAACTGCAGAAATTCTGCGAGTAGCGCCAACTCCCATAATTGCTCCCGCAATAGTATGCGTTGTACTAACAGGAATTCCGGCAATTGCAGTACCAACAAGCACCATCGCTCCGGCATTTTCTGCGCAAAATCCGCCGACCGGTTTTAAGTGCGTAAGTTTTACTCCCATAGTACCTATTACTTTCCATCCGCCGGTTAGCGTTCCTAAGCCGATTGCGGTATGCGCAATAATTATTACCCAAAACGGAACATACATTTCTTGCCCTTGGAAATATCCTGTTGAATAAAGAAGAATTGTAATTATTCCCATTGTTTTTTGTGCGTCATTAGTTCCATGTCCTAAACTGAACGCAGCTGACGAGACTAACTGACCGGCGCGGAAAAATTTATCAACCTTTCTAAGATTCCAACGTTTGAAAATCCAATACATCGCTATCATTAGAAGAAAACCTAAAATTAAACCGATGATAGGAGAAAGAAAAATAAATAGTACGACTTTATTTAATCCTCCAAAATTTAATGCTGCAAAACCTGCTTTAAAAGTTCCTGCGCCGGCAAGTCCGCCGATAAGTGAATGCGAGACGCTGATTGGATAACCGAAGCGAGTACAAAAGTGAGTCCAAACAATTGCGCCTATAAGCGATCCAAGAATTAAATCCGGCGTTACAATGCTCGGATCAATAATTCCTTTTCCGATTGTATTTGCCACTGCTACGCCGAAACCGAATGCAGCAATAAAATTAAAAAATGCCGCCCATGCAACCGCCATTCGTGGAGAAAGTACTCTTGTTGAAACAATGGTTGCAATGGAATTTGCAGCATCATTCATTCCGTTTAAAAAATCGAATATCAGCGCGACAAAAATAATAAAGATTACATAGAATTCCATAGGAATCGTATCCTTTCTATGCGTTCTTTATCATTATTGATTCGAGAACGTTTGCTACGTCTTCGCATTTATCAGTTGCCGTTTCAAGCGAAACGAGAACTTCTTTAGTTTTAATTAACTCAATTGCATTGTCTTCATTTTCGAAAAGTTCTGCAATTGCTTGATTAAATAATGCGTCGCCGTCATTTTCAAATTGATTAACTTTATGTAGAATTTTTTTGAACTCGTCGACATCCTTTAAATTTTTAACTTTACGCACGCCTTCTTGAACTTCTAATGTAGATTTATAAACAACTTCCGTTAGTCGTTGAATAATGGTATGATTTTTTTTCACTTTGTAGAGGTAAAATCTTTTTGCGCTTCCGTCAATGTAATCCAGAATATCATCTAACGCGGAAGCAAGCTGGTGAATGTCTTCACGGTCGAACGGAGTTACAAAAGTGCTGTTTAATTGGTTGTAAATGTCGTGCGTTACAGAATCGGCTGCTTGTTCTAAATCATTTATTTTTTTTACAATTGCTTCTCGTTCTCCTTCCGGCGCAGATGGAAGAGTGCGTAAAATTTCTGCCGCCGCTACAATTGCTTTTGCAAGTTCATCAAATAATGTAAAAAATTTTTCGTCGTGGGGAAGGAGCGCCTGAATTATTCTATCAAATTTCATAATCATTCTCGTTGAATGTGAATAAATGTTAATTTAACGCGTTAAATTAGAGAAACAACTGTGAAAATCAAAGAAAATCAATGTTAAGAAATTGTTACTAATTGATATAGTTGGAATTGAATTTAGAGACATATTTTTCTATTATCTATAGCAATCAAATTGAAAGGATATATTCATGGAATCTTCACGCCGTTCCTTTTTAAAAAAAACAATTCTTGCCGCAGGTTCCGCCTCCGCAGCATTTCCACAACAGTCCTACAGCGCATTCAATATTCTTGCGAACAAAACTAAAAAAATGAAATTATCGTTTCGTCCATTTAGATTGGAATTGAAACACACATTTACAGTGGCTGAAGCAAGCCGAACATTTACTCCGGCAGTCTTAACAGAAATTGAATACGATGGAATTGTCGGATACGGCGAAGCATCGCTTCCGCCATATCTAAGCGAATCGCAGGAAAGCGTTATGGAATTTTTAGGGCGCGTTGATCTTTCGAAATACAATAATCCGTTCGATATGGAAACAATTCTTAATGAGATTGACGCGATTCGTTTTAATAACGCCGCTGCGAAAGCTGCAATTGATATTGCGCTTCATGACCTTGTTGGAAAATTGATGAATCAACCGTTGTATAATATTT
>CAYXEE010000125.1:4062-7028 GCA_964463935.1 uncultured Chitinophagaceae bacterium
AAGGATAAAACTCCATACACAACATTTACAATTGGAATTGACAAAGCCGAAGTGGTGAAAGCAAAAACTAAAGAAGCTGTCGGATTTAAAATTTTGAAAGTAAAACTTGGAAAAGATAATGATAAAGAAATGATTGAATCCGTGCGCGCAATAACTGATGTTCCACTTACGGCGGACCCGAATCAAGGATGGAAAGACAGAAGCTACGCGCTTGATATGATTTTTTGGCTGAAAGAAAAAGGAGTTGTGTATATTGAACAACCGATGGCGAAAGAACGTTATGACGACCACGCGTGGCTTACGGAGCGAAGCCCGCTTCCGATTCTTGCGGATGAAAGCTGTCAGCGGCTTTCGGATATGCAAAAAATAAAAGGAGCGTATAATGGAATTGTTATTAAGTTAATGAAATGCACCGGTCTTCGCGAAGCGCATAAAATGATTACGCTTGCCAAAGCGTGGAATATGAAAATTATGTTCGGTTGTATGACGGAAACTTCGTGCGCAATTTCTGCAGCATCGCATCTTTCTATGATGTGCGATTGGGCAGACCTTGATGGCATGCTGCTTATTAAAAATGATCCATACACTGGAACAATAGTAAAAGATGGGAAATTAGTACTAAGCGATTTGCCGGGAATCGGTATTAAAAAAATTTAGTTGAACGATAAGAGAATAACCATGAAAAACTTATTTGTAATTCTATTTTTTGTTTCTTCAGTTGCTGCTCAAACGCCGGACTGGGTTACGAATCAGGGGAATAGCAATAAATTTCCCAACGCGCTATTTATTACCGGCTACGGAGTTGCATCATCTGGCAACGGAGTGAGCAGCGAGCAAGCCGTAAAAAATTCTCTCGAAAGCGCGAGAAAAAATTTGATTGAAAAAATTTCTATTAAAATTCAATCGGTTACCTCCTTAAAAACGGAAGAAACCGGAGACAAATTTTCTTCATTTTTTAACAGCGCAGTGCAATCTGCATCCAATCTTGAAGTGCAAGGACTTGAAAATGCTCGATTTTATGAAAAGGAGATTGCTCATTCTTTTGTTTACGTAAAACGGGAAGTACTGCAAAATTCATATCAACAAAAAGTACAAAACTTGAAAAGCGAAATTGAATCGAAATTAAAAATTGCAAAAAATTTAGAAGAACACAAAAAATCTACGCAAGCAATGGAAGAATATCTTTCCTGCCTGCCGCTAATTCGGCAATTAGAAGAATCGCAAACAATTTTAACATTTGTAAAAACATCCAATGTACTTTCTGAATTAGAACAAACCGCAGCGTCAAATGAAATTACAATTGCAAAAATCCGCGAAGCGATTGCGAAACTTGTTCAGCGGCCGATTGCTTCCGTTGACGACCTTGCGTGGTATATTGTTTTTCAATTGAAAGAGCAGATTGAACAAAAAGAAAAATTGCGAATTTCGGTATTTGTTGCTCCGCTCTTGTATCAAGATACCAAAATGGGAAGTTCATTTTCTCGATTTTTTAATCACATTATTGAACAAAAAATCGGCGAAGCGGCTAAATGGGATGTTGTTCAAGCAAATGCGCAATTTTTACTAAATGGTTCGTATTGGGATCAAGGCGATAAAATAAAATTCATTGTGAATCTTCGTTCTATTACCGATGGAAAAATTCTTGCCAGCGCAGAAGCAACAGTAGAAAATAAAATTATTTCTGCTTCGGGTAAAAATATAAAACCGGAAAATGTGCAAGCCGCTCTGCAAGACCAAAAAATTTTTGCTGAAGGAGAAAACGCAGGCGGCGGTTTAACAGTGGAAGCGTGGACAAATAAACAGACGCAAGGAAATCTTTTTATCTTAGACGAACAGATGAAGGTTACTGTGCGCGTTAATATGCCGGCATATATTCGCTTTATCTATCACTTGGCGGATGGGACGCGAATCTTGTTGATGAATGACTATTACATAGATCAATCAAAAGTAAATCTTGCGTATGAAATTCCGCAAGATTTAGAATGCGCCGCGCCGTTTGGAAGCGAAGTTCTCCAAATTTTTGCCCGTACGGATAAGTTTGAACAAGTTCAAACAAAATCAGTTAATGGCTATAATTATCTTGCAGAAGATTTACAAAAATTTGTAACAAAAACACGTGGGATGAAAGCGGCAAAACCAAAAACAATGCAAGCGGAAACGAGAATAAATATTACAACAATGAAAGAATAAAATTTTTTGTTTAAAATGGACTCCATCTTAAAGATGGAGTCCATTTAATTGCAGCAATGTGGATCCCATCTTGCTATTACTTTCTTTTAGTCTCCCAGAGCATCACCGCGCTTGCGCTTGCAACATTCAACGAATCAACACCTTCTTTCATCGGAATTGAAACAAACTCATCGCACAACTTCAAAACATTTTCTGAAATTCCCGCTCCTTCTGCGCCGAGAACAATACATATTTTTTTTGCAAAAATAATTGTGCGGATATCGCTGCTTCGTTCGTTTGGATGCGCGGCATAAAACGAAATTCCTGATTTTTTTAACTCTAAAATTTCCTCATAATTTTTTAGATAAACTATCG
This sequence comes from uncultured Chitinophagaceae bacterium, assembly GCA_964463935.1. Classification (GTDB taxonomy): domain Bacteria; phylum Bacteroidota; class Ignavibacteria; order UBA10030; family UBA8401; genus JACFMZ01. The sequence continues at coordinate 6,607 of CAYXEE010000125.1, forward strand.
GAACTTGGAAAATATTTCCCATAGAATTTCTTACAGAGCGGCGGAGATATGGATCGCACGAATTCGGCAGAACTAATACGCCGTCCGCGCCGAAACATGCGCAATTTCTAATTATTGTACCCATATTTTCGGCGTTAACAATTCCATCTAATAAAACATAGACGAAATTATTTTTTTGAGAATTGTTAGAAATAATATCTTCAACAGAAAGCCGTTTTGGAATTTTTGCAATTGCCATTATGGATTGGTGAAGATTGCAGCCGACAATTGTTTCGAGAAGTTTTTTTTCTCCGACATAAATATCAATCAAGTCTTTGTGCGTTTCAATTTTTGTCTGATATTTTTCAAACCAATCTTCCGTAAGCAAAAGAGAATAGATGCGAATATCGTTTGCAAGCAGCCGGGTTGTAACTTTATCTCCT
>CAYXEE010000126.1:0-7019 GCA_964463935.1 uncultured Chitinophagaceae bacterium
AAGCATCGGCTTCGTGCAGGCAGGCTCAGCATGACCATCTGCGTAACTTCAGTAATGTACCAAAATTGCACGGCAGTTTCAATGAATCTGTTGCATCTGCATTGCAATATTTCTACTTTAAATTATTATGGCAACCTTATCAAAACATATTATTTTAAAAAAGAATGAAGAACGCCGTCTTCTTGGCGGTCACCAATGGATTTTTAGCAATGAAATTCATCGAAGCGAGGGAAATCCCATTGCCGGCGATGTTGTAGAAATTTTGCGAAGCGACGGTAATTCACTCGGCATTGGATTATACAATCCAAATTCTCTTATTGCAGTTCGTTTTCTTTCATCAACGATTGAAGAAGTAAATACAGAATTTTTCAAAAAACGAATTTACTCGGCGCTTTCTATACGCGGAAAACTTTTTCCCAACAGCGATACATTTCGCGTTGTTCACAGCGAAAGCGATTTCCTTCCCGGACTTATTATTGATAAATACGGCGATTACATTTCCATTCAAACAAATTCCGTTGGAATGGATTTGCGTTTAAACGAAATCTGCGATGCGCTGGAAATTCTTTTTTCACCGAAAGGAATTGTTGAACGCAACGAATCATCGCTCCGCTCGCTCGAAGGACTTCTTGCACGAAAAAATTTACTGCGCGGGAAAGATGATATTACAATTGTAAATTTTGAAGGAATAAAGTTTCAGGTTGATATTTTGGGCGGACAGAAAAGCGGATTTTTTCTTGACCAGCGAGAGAATAGATTAACGTTGAAGCCGTTTGCAAATGAAGCAACCGTGCTTGATTGTTTCTGTAATGAAGGGGGATTCGGATTGTATGCGGCGGCATTCGGCGCAAAAAGCGTTGTAGGCGTGGATATTTCCGACGATGCAATAATGCGCGCAACAACAAACGCTGCAATCAATAAATTGAATAATATTTTTTTCCATAAAAACGATGTGTTTGAATTTTTAGCAAAAGCTGTTACTGAAAAAACTCGATATGATATTGTCATTCTCGATCCGCCGTCGTTTACAAAAAGCAAAAAAACAATCAGCACGGCAATTAAAGGATATAAGGAAATAAATACAAACGGATTGAAACTTGTTAACACAAACGGAATTTTTATTTCTGCATCGTGTTCGCACCACATTGACCAAAATACATTTTTAAACATTATCCGAGAAAGCGCTGTAAAAATAAATAGAAAAATACGATTGTTAAAGTTTTCGGGAGCTTCGCCGGATCATCCGGTACTTCCTTCAATGCCGGAAACTCAATATCTTAAATTTGCGTTGTTTAGTGTAGAGTAATTGGAGGAAAAATGAAACTTACAAAATACATTTTGGCTGCGTTTTTTTTATCGCCTGTTTTTTCACAAGAAAAAAATGATTCAACAATAGTTTTCGATTCTCCCAATCCTGAAATTTTAATGCCGCAGAAAGTAAACAAGATTGACGGCTGGGGCGTTGATATAATGCTCTCTAATAATGGCTTCGGATTATCCGGTTTTTACCGCAGAGAGTTTGACCGCGATCTTTCAGGTTTAATTTCATTCGGCGTTGCAGAATCAAAAGACGACAATGAAGTAGAATATGTTGATTATTGGGGGCAGGTAATTGTGCCGGGAAAAATTAACAGATTTTTGTTAATTCCGTTGACATTCGGCATACAGCAGCGCTTATTTGCAGATGATATTACCGATAGTTTTCGTCCGTATGTTAATGCAGGAGTTGGTCCAACGCTAATTCTTTCATCTCCATTTAATGAAGAATTTTTTTCAAGTCTTAAGCTCGCGCGCTCTCGCTACACGGCAGGCGGTTATATTGGTTTCGGCGCATATTTTGGTTCGGTAGAAGGCGCAATTGCCGGTATTAATATTCGTTATTACTGGGTTCCGGTAAAGGGCGGAATTGCAAGTATGTATAATGAAGATTTAACTGTTCGGAAAAAATCTGAGTTCGGCGGATTTTTTATTACACTCAACTTAGGAACAATGTTTTGAAAATAAAAAGAGGAACAGCGTGCATCTGTTCCTCTCAATGAAAACACAAAAATTATTTTTTCTTCGTTTCTTTTATCTCTTCTCCCTGCTGTTGACTCATACCTGAAAATATTTTTGCAACAGTCGCAACAGTTCCTGCAACATCTGATAAATTCGACGGAATAATCATTGTGTTATTTTTTTGAGCAAGTTTTCCGAATTCGCCAAGATATTGTTCTGCTATCCGAAGATTTACAGCATCAAAACCTCCTTTATCATTTATTGCGGTGGCAATTTCTCTAATTCCTTTTGCAGTAGCTTGTGCTACGCGCTCAATTTCCTGCGCGCGCCCTTCCGCTTCATTGATGCGTTTCATTTTTTCGCCTTCAGATTTTGCTATTGCTTCCTGCTTATCGCCTTCCGCGCGGTTTATTTTTGCCTGTTTGTCGCCTTCTGATTCTGCAATTAACGCGCGTTTCTCTCGCTCTGCTCGCATTTGTTTTTCCATTGCATCTTTAATGCTTGATGGCGGAACAATATTTTTTATTTCGTGGCGTGTTACTTTTAATCCCCACGGCGCCGATGCTTTATCAACCGCGCTGACAATTTCTTGATTGATTTTATCCCGTTCTTCAAATGTGCGGTCAAGATCAATTCTGCCGATCTCGCTGCGCATTGTTGTTTGCGCAAGCTGTGTTGATGCAAAAATATAATTATCAATTCCGTACGATGCTTTCACCGGATCGACAATTTGGATATACAAAATTCCGTCAACTTCAACGCCGATATTATCTTTTGTAATGCACGATTGCGGCGGAACATCAATCACCATTTCTTTCAGCGAGTGTTTATAAGCAACGCGGTCAAAAAATGGAATTAAAATATGAAATCCCGCATCTAACGTTGCATGATATTTTCCCAGCCGCTCAACTATAAAAACAATTTTCTGCGGAACAATTCGAGCAGTTTTTACAAGCACGATAAATGCAAAAAATGCTAAGCCAATAAGAATCAATGCTTCCATCGTCATAGTAATATTCCTTTCAATTGAGTGATTTTACAATAAGAACTAAATTTTCCTGCTTCACAACTTCAACAATAGTACCTTTTACAATGGTTTGTTCTGACTGCGCCGACCATTGCGTTCCATGCAATTCAACTTTTCCTTCAAGCGAATTTGAAACAATATCTTTTGTTACAACTGCTTTTTCGCCGACAAATCTGTCTAATTTTTTTTCATCCGCTGAAATTACTTTCCCTTGAGAATATTGTTTAAGATACTTTCTAAACACAACTAGAAAGAGCAGCGAAGAAACAATAAAAATTATCAATTGCGATTGAAATGATTGAACTACTCCCATCCATGTTAAGAGAGAAACAAGCCACGCGCCAAAGCCAAAAAAGATAATTATGAATCCCGGAGTTACAAGTTCTCCGAGCATTAACACAAGTCCAAGAATAAACCACGATAAATCGGAAGCTAAAAGGTCGGTCATATTTCCTCCAAAAAAATTATTGTGCATAAAGTAGAGAAACATTACTGTAAATGCAATGCTTTTAGAAATACGGAAAATTGGGATTTTCGTTTCATTTCCAAAAATTGTAAATTAAAAAAAATTATTTTCAATAAATTTACAATTGTATGCGAATAGAAATTAGCAGAAAAAGCGACGCTTTTTTAATGGAAGCCGTAAACGAAAACGGAAATAAAATAATTCTGGATAATAGCGCTGCTCACGGCGGAAGCGACGCCGGTTTTCGTCCGATGCAAACACTGCTTGCCGCGCTTGGAGGATGCAGTTCAATTGATGTAATTTCAATTTTAAAGAAACAGCGTATTGAACAATTTGAAATGAACGTTACGATTGACGGCGAGCGGGAAACCGGAAACGATGCAAATCTCTGGAAAAAAGTCCATGCGCATTTTGCATTCAGCAGTAATGTGCCGAACGATAAAGCAGAGCGTGCAGTAGAACTTTCCATAACAAAATATTGCTCGGTTTCAAAAACATTGGAAGCGGCAGGAGCGGAAATTACATTTAGTGTTTCAATTGAAAAAATGAAAGAGTGAAATGTTTCACTCTTTCGATGCAGAAGAATTACTTTTGATCTAATTTAAATTTGAACGGAACTGTAACCCACACTTTTACCGGCTTACCGTTCAATACCGCCGGAGAAAATTTCCAGCTATAAACTGCGTTTATTGCCGCTTGCTCAAACGGAAATGCGTTGCCGTCTTTTGCATTCGATTCTGATCGAACAACAGAAACTTTCATCGGATTTCCGTTTTGATCAACAATCAATTTCAACCACACCATTCCCTCAATTCCGGCTTTCCTCAGTAATTCAGGATACGCCGGCGCAGCGCTGGAAATTGGAACAGGCATTTTATCTACCTGAATATTTTCCGGCGGGTCTTGGTCGTCCTTGTACGCAAGTTGTGAATCTTGAGCAAACAATGCGCCGCACAAAAAAAACAGAACTGCTATTGTAATATTTTTTTTCATGACTCTCCTTTTATAGTTTTAGAATTTTGCTTTTACTTCAATTTCCGGAAGCTGCATAACATAAACATATTCTGCCGCGCTTTTTTGTACCGGACTAAAATATTTTGAAGTAAGAAATGCCGTAGCCGCAATAATTATTGCAAAAATTGCTGCAAAAGCCGGAATCGGCAAAGTAAACTTTTGTTTAAAAAAATCTGTAAATAAAAATTGTTTTTGCCTCTTTATAGCAGCTTGACGGCGAATTAGATTTTCAATTTTACCATCAAGAGACAACGGAGTTGAAAATTCCGGGACTGATTTCAAGGACTGTTTTAAAAGCAGTAATTGCTTAAATGAGATTTGACACGACTTACATTCAGCAAAATGAAAAAAAAGTTCTGCGGAATGCTTTTCATGAAGAACATTATCAAAATATTCATTCATTACGATTTCTGATTCGGTGCAGTTCATAATTCTTCCCTTTCAACATAACTATGTAATTTCTTCGCTAACATTTTTCGCGCCTTAAACAATCGAGATTTTACGGTGGTTACAGAAGTTGACGTTATTGCTCCAATCTCTTCGTATGAGAGATTTTCATATTCGCGCAGTAAAACAACTTCTCGATATTGTATTTTCAAATTCTGTATTGCATCGGCAATAATTTTTTTCTTCTCGCGCTGTTCAATACTGTGCTGTACGCCATTTTCATCCCAAACAGAATCTTCCGTAATTTCCTCTTTCTTCTGTTGATAGCGCAGAATTGTATAACATTCATTTCTTGCAACTGTGTACAGCCAGCTTTTCAGCAATTTTCCGTTTTGAATAGTCTTTGAATGAGTTAACAGTTTAAGTATAGTTTCGTGAACGGCATCTTCAGCTTTTTCAGTATCTTTTAGCAAATGGAGGCAAAAAGTAAATAATTGATGCTTAAATTCGCAGTAAATATCGCGCAAAACCTGTATATTGCCGGAGTTTAGTTGTGCAACAAGTTTTTCGTGTTTTTGCTGTTCCATTTACAATAAGATAATTTAGACCAAAAAAAGTTTCTTTTAAAAACAGTTTTAGATTTCTCTAAAAGGTTTGTAATATTGATGTAGAATAATAATATTTAAAACAATATGAAAACATTTAAATTTTTTACCGCCATTATAGTATTGTGTTCAATATCTGCCGCACAATCTTTTAACGAAAATCAAATACCGCTAAGTAATTATGTAATTACTTCGTTCACCACAGAAAGCGGACTGCCCCACAGCACGATTGATATGATACAACAATCGCACGACGGATATTTATGGATTGGAACGTATTCAGGATTAGCGCGATATGACGGCGTTCGGTTTATTCATTACAACCGAAGTAAAACTAGCGCGTTTAAATTGAACCACGTTACAACATTTCATCAAGATAACTATGGAAATTTTTGGGTAGGCACTAACGGCGGCGGATTATTGAGTTTTGCCAATCATACCTTTACTACAATTAAAGAATTTGAGACATCGGTAAACGGTTACATTCGCGCCGTTGTTGAAGATACTAACGGCGATATTTTAGTAGGAATTGAACGCGGCGGAATAATGCGTCTTACTATTGATTCATTAGGTCGCGTAAAAAACTCGCGCCTGATTCAGTATTACAAAACTTCAGCAAGCCCAGAATTACGAAAAGTCATAATAGACAGATCCGATAGAATTTTGGTGGCTACTGATGCCGGTCTTTTTGTAATTGAAAACGGCGAAACACGATTGTACACAAAAGAAAACGGACTTCCCGATAATTCTATAACTGCAATTGCAGAAGATTCGTTTGGCTCAATTTGGATTGGTACACAAAATGGATTATCGCAATGGAAGAAAAATGAATTTATTAATTATTCTGCAAAAGACGGATTATCGAACAATCAAATTCGCGCATTATTTGTAGATAACCAAAATTCTGTTTGGATTGGCACCAATGGCGGCGGATTAAATAGATTAACACCTTGGCAGAAAAAACAAATTGACGTACTAACATCAAAACAAGGTTTGGCAAACGATTTTGTTAGATCAATTTTTCAAGATCGTGAAGGAAGCATGTGGATTGGAACCAGAGGCGGATTAAGTCAATTACATATGTCCACATTTACAATGTACGGCCGCAATAACGGATTTTTAGACGATTACGTTCGTACTGTACTGGAAGATACCCGCGGAAGAATATGGATTGGAACAAACGGCGCAGGGTTAAATCGTAAGAACGGCGCTACAATAACATCGTGGAATGAAAAAAATGGCTTACGAAATGGAACTATTCGTGCGCTGTATGAGGATAGCGAAAAAAATATTTGGATTGGAACAGACGGCGCCGGCGTTGCAAAATTTAATGAAGCAGCCGGTACTTTTCAATTTTACAATACATCAAACGGATTGATGCAAAACTATATCCGCGCAATTTTAGAAGCATGGAATAATGAACTTTGGTTTGCAACTTACGGCGGCGGTATTGCACGATTCAATAACGGTAAGTTTACTCCCCTGACCACAAAAGAAGGATTATCGAATGATGTTGTTCTTT
>CAYXEE010000127.1:0-3813 GCA_964463935.1 uncultured Chitinophagaceae bacterium
TACATCGCTATGCCGAACATCAAAATACGCAAGGAGTAATTGCATTCGTCGGAACAAAAGAATTTTCCGATATTGATGAACTGCTGGAAATTGCAAAAAAGAAAAATGAAAAACCGTTCCTGCTGATTTTTGATGAAATTGAAGATGTACACAATCTCGGCGCGTTGATTCGTACGGCGGTATGCGTCGGCGCGCACGGCGGAATTATTCCGAAACATCACAACGCGCCGGTAAATGAAACGGTGATAAAAACTTCCGCAGGCGCAAGTCTCCAATTCCCAATGGCGCGCGTTACAAATATTTCGCAAACAATTGACGAGTTAAAAGAACTTGGCGTGTGGATTGTTGGAACAGAAATGACTGCGGAGAAAATGTTCACGGAAGTTGATTACACAATTCCCGTTGCGGTTGTCATCGGAAATGAGGGAAAAGGAATGCGCCGCTTAGTAAAGGAAAAATGTGATTTCCTTGTCAAAATTCCGATGAAAGGAAATTTCGATTCGCTCAACGCTTCCGTTGCCGGCGCGCTTGTAATGTATGAAGTGATGCGCAAAAGAAATTTTAAATAATTAGATTTTTCACGCAAAGACAATAAATTACAAAGACGCAAAGATAAAAAAAAATAAATGTCTCACTGAGCGAAGTTGAAGTGTGATAGCATGCCTTGACTCCGCGTTCGGCATGACAAAATTTTATCTTGTTCCCAAACTCTGTTGGGTAATATTTTTTAGCTCTGTCCTTTATAGTTATCTGAAGTTACGCAAAATAAATATCCGCTTAACAAAGTAAAGTCGTCATGCCCGTCCCGAAGGTCCCGAAGGTCCCGAAGGGATCCCTTTGGGAGATTCCTTCGGAAAATGCTTTAGTCGGGCATCCATTATATTGATTCCCGCTTAAAACGTGCGGGAATTACGATTGATTTTAAGATTTTGCGTAACTTCAGTAGTTATAATAATCTCTGTGTCCTCTGTGGTAAAAATAAATAAAAAGGAAACACACATGTCTGAACAAAAATCTCTCCTCGCTTCATTTCCCAAAGTTTTCTGGGTTGCTAATGTAATGGAATTATTCGAGCGCGGCGCGTATTACGGAATGAATTCCGTTCTTGCCGTCTATCTCACAAACTCCGTAATGGAAGGCGGACTCGGTTTCACGGAACAATCCGTAGGATTTTTGCAAAGTATAATTTACGCCTGCACGTATGTAGTTCCCATTCTCGGCGGAGCTCTGGCTGACCGATACGGTTACCGCAAAATGCTCATCGTTGCGTTTGCACTTCTTTCCACAGGATATTTTCTTGCTGGAGAAATGACAGCTTACGGCGCAGTCTTTGCAAGTTTACTCGTAATGGCAACAGGTTCAGGATTGTTCAAACCAATTATCAATGGAACTATTGCGCGAACGACAAACGAATCAAATTCTGGATTCGGTTTCGGCGTCTATTATTGGATGATAAATCTCGGTGCGTTTCTCGCTCCGCTGTTGGTAAGTTATCTGAAAGGATTTTCATGGAATTATGTTTTCATCGCATCATCATTGTACTGTGCGTTAATGCTTCTGCCGACAATTTTTATATTTACCGAACCGCCGAAACCGCAAAATACAAAATCGTTAAAAGATGTTCTCAGCGGCGCGGCAATGGTTCTTAGCGATGCGCGTTTTATGCTGATGATTTTTGTTTATTCATTTTTTTGGATTCTCTATTTTCAAAATTTTGGTTCTGTCCTTTGGTTCCTGCGCGATTTTGTTGATACTGCGCCGATCAATACTTTTTTTGCATCGTTTGGAATTCCGTTTCAATTTGATGCCGAACATGTTACCGTTATTAACGCGGGAACAATTATTTTATTGCAAGTGCTTATCAGCCGCATTGTGAAAGATACCAAACCGCTTCCTACAATGGTTGCCGGAATTGCTTTCGGTATAGCAGGATTTATTTTTCTATCATTTGCGGTGAACATTTGGATTTTCATTCTCGGCATTGCAGTTTTTTCAATCGGTGAAATGACTGCACATCCAAAATATTACAGTTACGTTGGGCTCGTTGCGCCATTTGAGAAAAAAGCGGTGTATATGGGTTACGCATTTTTGTACGGCGTTATAGGAAGTCTTGTCGGCTCAAATCTTGGCGGAACATTGTACGAATCGTTTTTAAAACCGCTTGTTGGACAAACCGGAATTGAAAACGAATTACGAAATTTCTGGCTTATCTTTGCCGTACTCGGACTTATTGCAATGAGCGGATTGATTCTTTACAACAAATTCTTTTCTGCTGATACACCGGAAACAAATTCTCAGGCTCGAACAATTATGATCGGCGTCTATATTCTGCTTATCATTATCGGCGGATATTTTCTTTATTCATCATTGAGCGGAGATTCTGTTTCGTATAAAACTCTTGTGCAGTCAATTATTATGCTGTTGATTGGAAGCGGCGGAATTTTAGTAAGCAGGAAAAAATAAAATTCGTATCCGGTAGGTGCACAAAGAGTAAAAAGTATTGTCATACTGAGGTCTGTTTCCCAAGACCGAAGTATCCACTGCTAATTTTCTTCTTACAAGTATTATCCCAAAACTATACAAATGTTCGGCAATAGATTCTTTGCTGGGCTCAGAATGATTTTTGTCACTTCGCCCGCTTTCGGCGGGCTTCGCGGATCAATTTCCCCACAAAACATCGCTCGGAAAAATATCTTCACCGAAAAGTAAACGTTCTCCGAATTCCAGACCGAGACGATTTGCCGCACGATCTCGTTCGTCCCACGCGCCGCCGATAATGAAACGCTCTTCGCCCCACTCTACAAAATTGCCGACTCCGTTTGCAAAACCGCGTGAACCCGAAATGTATGTTAGATATGCTGAACCGAAAAAGTGCTGAAGCTTGTCCTCGTCGCGGATACGTTTCAATTTTTTATCGCCGAGAACTCGTCTGGGAAGGTTTTTACTTCGTTGATTGAATTGTTCTTTGCTTTCTGTGGTCAGCGGAATGGAAAGGACTCCGAAAAGCGGTATGCGTATGCTAAGCCGAAAATGATCCATCACCGCAAGCGTTGCAATAAAAAGTGCGTGCGCTTTTTCTCCACCGGTAATAATCATCGCTCGTTCAAAAATTGCATCAACGGCAAGCGTGTCGTTGCAGAGCAAGCGCAATTGTTGAAACCGTTCATCGCGGATGTAGCGCTTTAGCTGAAGTTCATTACGAAGAAACGACGGAAAAAAAAAACTCCAATCGAACAGTGACGAATCTTCAATAGAATAATACCACTGCTCGTTTAACCAGAGTGAATCTTTTTGTTGGGAAAGGATAAAAGATGAAGGATGAAGGATGAAAAGAAAAACAAAACAAAGCAAATACTTTGATCGTATCGTCATTCCCGAATGCTTTAATCGGGAATCCATTTCCCAAGTATTTTGCTTCTGCTTTTCATTGATTGGCATAATTGAAAATAGAAAGGGGCTCTTTGAAGTGCAAGAAAATTGAAGAAAATGTTTTTTAAACGCTGACCTGTCCGCCACGTTTTATGGCGGAGACGCTAAGTCGCAAAGAAATTGTAGGGACGGACGGAAGTCCGTCCTAAACAAAATTCTGTTCATTTGTGCTTGTGTATGCGTAAAGAATATGAGGAAATGAAATTATTTTGCAAAGTGTAATTTAGAAAAGATTTACCGCTGATCACGAAGTGATGCCCTTGGCAGGCACAAAGACGCAGAGATTTAAATTATTTCAAAACCAATTTCTTTTAAATATTCAAAAGTCGAATCGTAAAATTCTGGTTTACGTGTTGGATCTTCTAAATCACCATTGGGAACAAC
>CAYXEE010000127.1:3828-6972 GCA_964463935.1 uncultured Chitinophagaceae bacterium
GTTAAGAGAACTCGGTACGCATTACGCAAATATTTTTGTCTCTCATCTTTTTTGATTTGCAACCACTTATTTCCTTGAAATGAGCGATAAATCCATCCATCTTTTGAAAATCGCAAATCTGCGTCCCACGTAACACATGTCCAATCCAATTCAAGACCTTGAACATGAAACTCAGTAGCAACATCTTCTAAATAATAGGATGATCGAACATCTTCTTTATCACTTAAAAACCAATGTATAGGATTCATTGGAGATTTGACATCAATGGCATGCGGCTTTAATCGTTCAGCCTGCGACGAGACAACTATTCCATATCGCTCTGTTCCTCTTGCATTTTTCTTCAACCATTTTTTTGCATTAAGAAGATTTCTAGTTAAAACTATTGGATATTTTTCTTTCACTTGCCTATAAGTATTTTGAGCACCTTTTAAATCCAAGTCAATAATTTGTTTTATTAGTAAAGAAACATTCTCTGCTCGAAATGAACGCATTGAAACCGATAAATGTAGTTCATTATTTATTACAACATGGGATCGATTTTCAAGTTTTATTAACGCTTCGCCTGCACCATATTCACTATCATGCAATTGCGATGAGATATAAATGTGCCAATGTGGGAATGAACGATTTAAAGAATCTATCCATTCACTAATTCCTGCTTCTCCAGTATTTATTTCTTGACCACCTCCAACCAAGCAAACAATAACCGCCCAATCATCATGACGATCAAGACACGATATAAGAAATTCAGGTTCCGATTGTTTAAAATTTGGTTTATTCTTTTTCCGTTGCATAAAATTTGCTGTTTGCTCTACATTCCATGCCCTTTGTGCTTCATCAAATAACGCAACATGTTCTAAAGGTGTTTTTGAAATATCTATAAGACATTCATCTCTGAAATTGTGAACATTCTGAATAAACATCTTTACTTCACTCAACACAGAAGATTTTGTTAGTCTATTACCTTTTTCTTTTTCTCGAAAAACTTTGTTGCGTGTCAAAGCTTCCCGAAGAATAGAGACTAATGGTCCATTACCAGAAAGAAATACGCTATACAACTCATTGTTTTTATCAATATGCTTGGTTGCAATATTCAATCCAACTAAAGTCTTACCAGCACCAGGGACACCAGTTACAAAGCAAATTGATTTTAATTTTTTTGTTTTCGACGTTTCGATAATTTTGGAAATTGTGTCCGATGTTTTACTAAGGTTAATTGCACTTGCATCACTTCTTGATATTTCAGTAACCGAATGACCTGAATACAAAGCCATTGCTGCTTCAACAATTGTTGGTGTAGGATGGTATTTCCCACTATTCCATACTAATGGATTTATAGTTTTGCCATATTGCGTATCTAAAACTTCTGATAAAACTTTAGATAATAGATTTTTATTACAACGAATTGGATTTATAACTTTATCATGACAAATTGTTAAGTCAATAATAGTTGAATATATTTTTGCATTAGTAGCAATTAAAATTGGAACTATTGTTTGTTCATGACTTGTTTCGTGAAAGTTTTTTAAATCAAGCGCATAATCCCAAACTTGATCTAACGCTGATTTATTAAATTGTTTCTCACCAACTTTGAATTCAATCACAAAAATAATAGCATCAATTATTAAAACGACATCAATTCTTCGTCCCATTCTTGGAATTGAATATTCAAAATAGATTGTACCGCTAAATGTTTTTAAAGCATCTTTTAATATTTCTATTTCAACAAACCAAGCATCGCGTTGAGTTTGTTCAACAGAAAAACCATTGTTTGAAGATATAATTCCAACTATTTCATTAGGAGATGCAATTAAAAATTGTTTAATAGTATTTGAATAAAGCTCTCGAGGCATTTTAAAAATAGTTTTGGTTGCTTTTTTCGAATTTGAAATTTGTTAAGATTTTTCCTTTTGTTCCAAGAATACCGGCTAAATGAATAAAATAGTCTTTCTTTACTTGCCCAAGAATAATTTTCCCTTTTATAATTCTAAATTTAACTTTAACACCTTTTGTTAATTTAAATTTTTCTCTAACATCCTTAGGAATAGTAATTCTTCCGTATTCATCAATCTTCGACATGTACATATTTTCCTCTGTTTTATTTAATATAAATAAAATTATTTTGGAACAGAACATATTCGAAACATTCAAAAAAATCCTTCCCTTTCTTCTCTCTCTTTTAATCTCTATTTTCTTAACAAATAATTCTCGTTTAATGGATTCTCCCAACGGGATGCCTTTGGCATTCATTCGCTTTTTCTATAAATACTTTGCATCGTCGGATTCAGAATAACAACAAAACAAATCTTTCTTATCTTGAAAAATTTACTGCTCGTTCTATTGTGTACTTCCGTTTGTTTCGTACGGACATGCAAAGTTCGATACATCGGTGTACCGCGGATTCTGGCGGAAGTTTGATGTGCGGAATAATTTTCCTGAAATAGCGAGAAAGAATTTCCGCGCCTATTTTAATTTTAGAATGAGCGAAGGAGAGAAGTTGAAAATTAAATTTGCGCTCTCTTCCGTAAGCGCGAAAGGGGTACGGTATGTTTTCAGCGCGCTGGGATTTTATCCCGTTGCGCCGGGTTCGGCGCAATACTCATTCGGAAGTCCGTTGATAAAATCAGCGCAGATAAAATTAGAGAATGGGAAAACAATTTTTATTGAAGCAAAAAATCAATCCGAAAAGAATATTTATGTACAGAAGATTTTTGTGAACGGAAAAGAATGGAAAGAAAATTATTTTCTTCACTCGGAACTAATGAGCGGCGCGATAATTGTTTGTAAAATGGGTGCAAAACCGAAGAAATAAGGAGCGAATGGGCATTCGCTCCTACAAATGTAGGCATAAATCTTGTTCCCAATCTCCAATTGGGTATACCCGCAACAAAAGCTCTGCTTTTGCAAAGGCAATGTTACAAAACAGATTTCTATAAAGAGAGATACATATTGCTCTTACGGAGTTTAAGCATTCGCTATATATGTAATTTAGAAACATGTATCTCTTCGAGACAATAATTTTACAAATACAAAAAAATATATTTAATAACTGAAGTTACGCAAATCAAAAAAATGCTTCGACTCGGCACAAAAATTACGGTCATCCTGAGCAAATCCTTTGTTTTTTGAAGGATGCCTGCCTGC
>CAYXEE010000128.1:0-3581 GCA_964463935.1 uncultured Chitinophagaceae bacterium
TGTATTACTTTGTCGTTGAGGATGTAAGCGGCGCCCGTGCCACCGGCAAGTTTGTCATCATTCATTGAACGGGGATATGATCGTCATGAAGAAGAGCGTCAGAATTGTTTGGTTGATGTGTGTGGTCTGGTTTTTTGCATTGCCTGCACACGCACAGAAAGTCGGAAGCACATCAATGCAGTTCTTAAAAGTAATTCCTTCTGCGCGCGGCGCAGCGCTCGGCGATGCGTACAGCGTTCTTGCCAGCGGCGCCGATGCAGCGCTGTGGAATCCGAGCGGACTTGTGTTTGAACAAAATCAATCCGTTTCATTCTCTTATCTTAATTGGATTTTCTATACGCGGCAGGGCGGCGTAACATACGCGCTCTCGCTCGGCGATGTCGGAGTAGTCGGAGTTCAATTACAGTATGTTGATTACGGCGAAATTGAAGAGGCAATTTGGGTCTCTCCATACAATCAAAAAATTGAAGGGGTTGGTCTAACGGGCAGAACGTTTCGTCCGTACAGTTATGTTATCGGCGCAAGTTATGCAAGTTATTTAACAGATCGTTTTGCAACCGGATTTACAGTGAAATATGCGCACGAATCGTTATACGACGGGAAAAAAATTTCCGCGCAAATTAAACAAGGCACGTATGAAGATGTAAAAACATGGGCGAACGGATTATTGTTCGATTTTGGAATGCGGTACAATACCGGATATAAATCAATCGAAATTGCAACTTCAGTGCAAAATTTCGGCGGCAATGTTACATACGCAAAAGAATCAAGCCCGGTTCCCATGATGTTTCGTTTGGGAATTGCGGCAAATGTAATCGGAAAAGAATCTATTTTTATGATGGATGAAGAAAATCGCTTAACAATGGAATTTGATCTTTTTCAGCCCAACGATTATGCGCAGCAAGAACACGTTGGAATTGAATATGAATACGCAGGATTTTTGTATCTGCGCGGCGGCTACAAATTTAATTACGATTTTGACGGACTGACGCTCGGCGGAGGAATTAAACAAGAAATGATGTCGGCAAAAATTTCGTTCGATTACAGTTTCTCTTCAATTGGTACATATTTAGGAAATGTTCACCGTCTTACGGTAGGAGTTGGATTATAATGAAAAAGGTTTTCTTAAAAATAATATGCGCGGCATTTCTTGTTGTAAATGTTTCAATCGTATTTGCACAAGGATTTGGTTCGCCGTTAATTTTTCAAGGCGTGGATAATCTTGTCAATCATTCCGTTGTTTCGCGCGGAAACGGCGGCGTTATGTTCGGAATTAAAAATGACGCTTCGGTTATGTTTTACAACCCGGCAGGATTGAACGATGTAAAAAATTTGCAAATTTCCGTTACCAATATTTCGCAATTTTCTAAAGCAAATCAAAAACAAGATTACGGTCCGTTAAGTTATTATTCCAATTTTAGTTTGTTGATGGAAGGATTAACGGATTTAATTCCTACTCCCGTTTATGATACAACGAAGAAAAATTATACGGCAGCCGATACAGTTCAGCGTCCGTTTGATAAACTAGGTCCGAATTGGGATCGGTCGCACAGTAAAAATATTCCTGTGCAGGCGTTTGCGGCAATTCCTTTTACCGTAAACAATATAAAAATTACACTCGGCGCTGGAATGGTTCAATACGCCGATATGAATTGGTATTTTCAAAATAATAATGCGCTTTCTCCTTCAATTCTTGAAATTGCTCCGTTAACAACTTCGCTGCCGCGCAATAATGCAGACTCAAGTTCTATTCCGGTGCAGTGGCATCAATCTATTTATGATAGAAGCGGCTCAATCAACGGTTACGGCGGCTCATTTTCTCTTTCGTTTTCGGAAAATCTTTCATTCGGATTCAGCGGTTTACTGTTGAAAGGAGAAACCGACGACAAAGAAATTCGCGCCGAACGGGGACGATTGCGTTTTTACCAAAGTTATTTTAGAGCCGAAACAGTCTATTACAATATTTTGAAAAATGGAAAATCGAAATTCAGCGGGCAGGAATTTACGGTAAGCGGTTCATACAAAGGAAAATTTGTCGGCTTCGGTTTTGCTGTAACGCCGCCGACGACAATTACGCGCGATTACAGCGGTACGACAAAAATTGATACGACGCTTCGTTCGTTAAGTTCAAGAAAAATTGATTCTACAGTTTCAAAAACAACATCAGTCAGTTATACGGATAAAATGACAATTCCATTTCGAAGTACATTGGCGATGAATATTGCGTTGCGTGAAAATCTTTCGCTCGGCGTAGAATATGAAATTCGTCCGCTTGCTTCGGCAGAATATGAAAATGCTTCCGGGAAAAAATCTAAACCGTGGCTTTCAAAAAATCTTTTTCATATCGGATTAGATTTTTATCCTGCCGATTGGCTGAATCTCCGCTGCGGCGTTCGCGAGAATGCCGAAGTGTTTCAGCAAGTAGGAAATGCCTTGTCGGGCGAACCGGTGCAGTACACCATTTTCTCGCTTGGCGGCGGAGTGAATCTTCAAAATATTCGTTTGAATCTTGCCTACGAATATTTCAGCCAAAAATATGTAGATGCTTACGCAAGTGTTTCCAATATCAATACGGATACCCGCCACGCAATTTCGGCAAGCGTTGCGTATGATATTCCTTGGGGCGAATAATTTTTTGAAAATATAATTCACTATCAATTTAATTTTAGGAGAACATTATGAAAACTGTAAAAACAATTTTTGTTTTTGCTGTCGTTGCCCTGCTTTCTTCAGCAATTGCATTCGGACAAAAAATTACAAACGGAACCGGCGGCGGTAAATGGAGCGTTGGTTCTACATGGAGCGGCGGCGTTGTTCCTGCTGCTTCGGAAGATGTAACGATTCAAGCGACTGATTCCGTGTATTTTGATGTTGCTGTTACATTAACGGGTAAAGTAAAAACACTCAGCGGAAAAATCGGCATATTTGATACAACAAAAGTAAAATTCGGAGATGGCGGAGTATATGAACACGCTGTAAATGCCGGTTCGCTTCCTAAAGTTGTATGGGAAAAAGGTTCCACTTGTTTAATTACCGGCGCCGGCGGAACTGCGCCTTCAAACGGAAATCAAAATTTCCATCATTTAACTTGGAATTGTCCTTCGCAATCCGCGGGACTTAATTTAGGAATGTCCACGAATGTTATCGGCGGAAATGTAAGAGTAATTAACAGCAATGCGCAATATTTTAGATTAACCGCCGCAAATATCACCGTTCCTTCAGGAAGAAAATTGATTACGATTAACGGCAGTGTTTATGTTGATAGTTCAACCGCATCGTTTACAGCTACAGGTTCCGGAAGTCCGAATGATACATTTTCAGTTGTAGTAAAAGGTGGAATTTATTCTAAAGGCGTTTTTCAATTGGCAAACGGCAGCGGTGCAATGGTAACGTGGTTTGTTGGCGGAGATATTTCCGCTGTGGAAGGAAGTTTCACAACAAACTCAACAGCCACTCTTGCCGATACGCTTGTATTTAGCGGAACAACAAAACAAGTATTTACGCGCGGCGGCGCTGTTACATCGTCAAATGTTCGGTTCCGCGTTAAAAGCGATGCGGTTGTAGATTTTGATACTTGTACG
>CAYXEE010000128.1:3613-6959 GCA_964463935.1 uncultured Chitinophagaceae bacterium
ACATTAGTAATGGAAAAAGGGGCAACGCTAATTTCCGGTCGTTCAAATGGCTTAAAAGGAAATGTTAATGTTGGCGGCTCAGTAACATTCAGCGCAGAAGGAAATTATGAATACGACGGCGTTGTTGCACAATCAGACGCATCGCTTCCGGCTGTAATAAAAGATTTAACAATAAATAATCCCGCCGGATTTACATTAACCCAATCAACAACAATTAACGGCGTGCTTACATTACGCGCCGGAGTCTTGGATAATACAATTCCATTTACACTCGGACCGAATGCATCAATTTCATATCAAGGCGGAAGTTTGAAAGTAACAAAAGTAGAATTGCTTTCCGGTGAAGTTCCGACACAATTTTCTATTGCGCAAAATTATCCTAATCCGTTTAATCCATCAACCGCAATTAATTTTTCGCTTCCTGTTTCCGGTTTTACAACATTAAAAGTGTACGATGCGCTCGGACGCGAAGTTGCTTCTCTGGTAAACGAAGTGAAAGATGCCGGAAATTATTCTGCAGTATGGAATGCTTCGGGAATGGCAAGCGGAATATATTTCTATAAATTAGAATCCGGCAGTTTTTCAGCTATGAAAAAAATGTCCTTAATAAAATAATATTTCACGGTTTTTTTAATACTCAAAATTTATGAAAGCACGGCGGCATAAAATATATTTTCTTTTTGTGCCGCCGTTTTCATTCTTACCGTGCAAGGCAATACCGTTTCTTCTATTTGGATTCCCGACAACGGCGATGGAACATATACGAATCCAATAATTCACGCAGATTATTCCGATCCCGATGTCATTCGTGTTGATGATGATTATTACATGGCGTCGTCGAGTTTTAATCATTCACAGAAGTTCCAATTTTACATTCAAATTTTGAGCTAAGAAAGCGGAGATGAACAGTATGAATACAGAATCAAAACTAACACGGAGAAAGTTTGTATCTTCATCATCAAAATTGGCTGTCGGTTCGTTGTTGTATAGTCAGATTTCTGAATCTTTTGCAACTCCGGCGCAAAATAAAAAACTGCGTTTAGCAATGGTCGGAACAGGTCATCGTGGAACAGGTATGTGGGGAAAAAATCTTCTTTCTCAATATGGAGATACGATTGAATTTGCCGGCTTGTGCGATATAAATCCGGGAAGATTAGAATCGGCGAAAAAATTGATGGGCATTTCTTGCGCTGTGTTTACAAATTTTGAAGAAATGATTTCCAAAACAAAACCGGAAACAGTTATTGTAACTACGGTTGATGGAACGCATCATACTTTTATTGCCAAAGCTTTGGAAATGGGCTGTAACGTTATTACCGAAAAACCGATGACGACCGATGAGAATAAACTAAAAATTATTCTCGATGCTCAAAAAAAATCTGCCAATAAAATTACAGTCGCGCATAATTACCGGTACTCTCCCACGCGCGCAAAAATTAAAGAACTGTTGATGCAGGAAAGAATTGGAACAGTTACTTCTATAGATTTTCATTGGTATTTGGATGTGAAACACGGCGCAGATTATTTTCGCAGATGGCATCGGTTAAAAGAAAATTCAGGTACGCTGCTGAATCATAAATCATCGCATCATTTTGATTTGTTGAATTGGTTTATCAATTCCGATCCTGTAGAAATTCATGCGTTTGGCGCGCTGGAATTTTACGGAAAGAATAACAAATTTCGCCACACCCATTGCCGTCCCTGTCCGTTTAAGAATAACTGCAAGTTTTATTTTGATATGACAAAAGACGCGCGCTTGATGGAATTATATTCGGCGAATGAAAAATATGACGGTTACATGCGCGACGGCTGTGTATGGAAGAACGATATTGATATTTACGATAAAATGGCGGTGCAGATTCGTTATGCAAATAATGTTCAGGTAAGTTATTCGCTTACAACGTATTCGCCGTACGAAGGATACCGAATTGCATTTAACGGTACGCGCGGACGATTAGATTTTTGGATGCACGAAAAGCAATCGTGGAAAATTGAAAATTATGATGAGTTGATGATTACGGACAGTTTCGGCGATGTTGAATATTTGCGGCTGCCGCGTATTGAAGGAAATCATTTCGGCGGCGATCCGTTAATGCTGGAAAAAATTTTCGGAAATCCTGCAAAACCCGATCCGCTTCAGCAAGCGGCTAATGTTCGAGACGGCGCAATGTCCATTCTTATCGGCGTTGCGGCGTGCAAAAGTATTGAAGAAAAGAGAGTGGTTCGCATTCAGGAATTGACGGATATTGTTCCACAAATTGTAAAACCAAGCGAAAACTAAATACATGATATACTTTGTGTTTTTATTATTTTCATTCACAGTATACGCGCAACCGAAGTATGATTTTATTGTTGCAAAAGATTCTACAGGAAATTACAAAACAATTCAAGAAGCGGTAAATGCCTGCCGCGATTATGCCGAACGTAAATATTTTATTTTTGTGAAGAATGGAATTTACCGCGAAAAACTTCTTCTGCCGGCGTGGAAAACGCATATTACAATTATCGGCGAAAATGTTGACAGCACAATAATTACGAATAATGATTTTTCAGGGAAAATTGACAGCGCGGGAAATAAAATTAATACTTTCACATCGTATACATGTAAAGTTGAAGGATTTGATAACTCATTTGAAAATGTAACATTCATCAATTCTGCAGGCAGAGTAGGTCAAGCGGTTGCGCTTCATGTAGAAGGAGACCGATGCGTATTTACGAATTGTAAATTGATAGGAAATCAAGATACGCATTTTGCTTCGGGAGAAAACAGCAGACAGTATTATTACAATTGTTACATTGAAGGAACGACCGATTTTATTTTCGGCGCGGCAACCGCAGTATTTGAACAATGCACAATTGTCAGCAAAAAAGATTCGTATATTACCGCCGCATCTACTACGCCGCAGCAGGAATTTGGATTTGTATTTTTAAATTGCAAACTTCTTTCAGATTCAACCGGAAGAAAAGTATTTCTCGGCAGACCGTGGAGAATTTATGCGCAGACTGCATACTTGAATTGCGAACTCGGCGAACACATTGTTCCCGAGGGCTGGCATAATTGGAATAAACCGGAAGCTGAAACAACTGCGCGCTATGTTGAATACAAAAACTTCGGAGCGGGTGCAAATCCAAAACGGAGAGCCAACTGGTCTAAGCAGCTTTCGGATAATGAAGCGAAAGCGTTTACAGCGCAGAATGTATTAAAGGGAAAAGACGGCTGGAATCCGACACAGAAGAAATAATGCAAGAAAATGCAGTACACGGGAATGTTTTTCCTCTCCCGGTTGATGTAAAGAGATATGTAACTTAATTACTGAAGTTACGCAAAATAAAAAAATGCTTCGAC
>CAYXEE010000129.1:0-2578 GCA_964463935.1 uncultured Chitinophagaceae bacterium
TAACGCTATCGCCAAAGAAGAAGCAGATTTTTGCCGAACGCGATTGCAGCGGAGTCGGATTTTCTTTCTGACGACCTACGTTTAAGGTATAACGCAAGGACATTTTAAAGTTTGAGCCGGCATTTGTCAAAGTCCAGAACAACGTATCGCCGCTGATTCTCGGAGTTACCGAACTATCGCCGAATGTTGCGCTTCCTTCAACATAATGATATGCAGTATCTAAAATATCTTTTAGTTCAATCTTTGTAACTTTTTCAGTTCCGGAATATTCAATCGGAATTTCAATGGAAACCGGCATTACGCGAACTGAATCAATTTTATCAGTCGGCGTAAATGAGAATTCAACACGGCGGTTAAACGCTCTGCCTTCAATTGTTTTATTAGTTGCAACCGGACGAGTTTCTCCAAATCCCTCAATTACAATTCTGCTTACTTCAATACCTTCATTTTCAACAAGATATTTTTTTACAGCCATTGCGCGTGCAAATGAAAGCACTTTATTGTTCGGGAATTCAGCAGTATTAATTTTCATTGAATCTGTGTGTCCGGCAATAATAACCGGCTGGTCAGGATATTCGTGCATAATATCTGCAAGCTGTTTAATAACTTGGAATGCTTCAGGTCGTAAAACAGCTTTACCAACTTCAAAATTTAATCCTGTTAATTTCATTGATGCCGCGCGCTGATCTTCAATAAATACAATATTTTTCGGAGAGGCGATGCGTTGAACAGTAAACTCGCCGACTTTAGCATACGATTCGCTTAAGACTAATGAATCTGGTAAATCTACCGGACGATGAATATAGAAATCAACTCGGGCAATACCGGATTCGGTCAGATAAACAAATCGCGAAATTGAATCTTTAGCAAAATCATTATAGCAGCCGTGAAGTATAGCGCCTTTCGGTAATGTATGCTGACGAATACGAATTACGTGGTCGCCGGGATAAACATCGGGAATAGAATATTTTCCTTCGTCGCCGGTTACAATGCGCGTGCCGTCTTCCATCATCAATTCAACGCCTTTAATTCCAACTTCGCCGGAATCTTGATAACAATTTTTATTATCATCGTAGAATACTTTTCCAATAATTAAACCGTGCGTTGTAAATACGCCGCGGCGAACATCAACTTGTTCCGTTGCAACCGGCGTTGCCATTGCTACTCCGGTTTGCGAAACGCCAAATGCTTGAGCGGTATTTATTCCATTCCCTTCTGCCGCGCCCGCGCCGACAGCCAAACGATACATAATTGTTGCGGTTGCGCCAGCCGGCAGAGAATCTGTAAGTTTCCATTGAAGTGTTTTTGTTCCAGATGGATCAGAGATTCTTGCGCTATCGCGGAATGTTGAGCCGGACATATAACGGAATCCGAACGGAATAATATCTGTAATAGAAATATTCTTTGCATAACTTATCGGACTCATATTTGTTACTTGAAGAACATAGGTCGCAATATCGCCGATTTCTACAACTTTACGAATTGCTCTCTTCGTAATTCGTAAATATGAAATTACCGTTCGTACAGAAGTTTTGCTCAGCGAATCAAGTTCTGAAGTAAGATTACCGCCTGCCCAATTTGCTACTGCTATATTTTTGTAATTATATTCGCCCGGTGCTAAAGTTGATTTTACCCTTGTTACCAATCGTATAAGTACTGAATCGCCGATAAATAACGAGTCAACTTTCCATACTACTTTATGGAGCAAGGAATTGTATGCAACAGTATCATTAAAAATTGATGCTGAAGAACTTCTGTATAACCGTACAGCAGAAGACAAGAACTCAACTTCTGCCGGCAAATTATCTGTAATAATTAAACTATCGGTACGCGAACCGGCTGTATTTCGAGCGTGAATTTCATAAACGATTGTATCTCCAACATTTGCATTGCTGACGGAAGCTGTTTTCCAAATCTTCATTGTCGGAGGCATAAATACAAGCGTTTTAACAGAATCAACAATAATTGTTGTTTGATTTGATGTTACACTCGCGCGGTTAGTCGCGGTTAAATTAAATTTAATAGAATCTGCGAATGCAACGCGCACCATAAAATTCTTTTCTGTAAGAGAGTCAAGCTGACCAATTGTCCATAAAATTCTATGCGCGGCATTATCATAAACGCCGCCGCCGGATGCGCTGACAAATTTCATTACTTTATCTAAAGTATCAATCAACAGCGTACCGGTTGTAGAAAGCGTTCCTGTGTTCTTAACATTTATTAAATACGTTGCAGTATCAGATTTTGCAATTTGCGAAGGACCGCTCTTCTTAAACACAATATTCGGATTCAACACTACAGGAATATTTGCATTGATAACGTATTTTCCGCCGCCCGAATTTGTAACTTCAATTTCGCCCTTAATTGAAGGATGGCTTAACATTATCACAAATTTTCCGGCAGGAATTTTGTCAAATTTAAATGTTCCATTTGAATGAGTTATTGTAGAATCCATTCGAACAATTTTACGTTCTGTTGTTACTTTTGAATTTTTTTCCGCGCCTGGAGTAATAGCATTTAATACTATATTCAATCCAGAGGCAGGAATTGGCTGGCGTGAAACCAAAAAGTACACAGC
>CAYXEE010000129.1:2588-6895 GCA_964463935.1 uncultured Chitinophagaceae bacterium
ATTTGAGTTTGTCGTTGGCGGATCGCCTTGACCGCTAACGATTACATAAACTATTGTTGTTACGGTAACTTCTTGTCCAAACTCGTTAATAGTGGTAATCAATACGCGGAAGCTATCCGTTTTTGCAACAGGAATTAAGTAGTATCCATCGGCTTCCGTTATTACAGAACCAGCAAGCGAATCCGTAGTTATTGAATATGCTCTAACGGTAGCGCCTTTTACCGGAGAATTTGTTCTATGATCTACCACAATTCCTTCTATTGCGCCCGGATAGAAAATAATTTTTACCGTGTCTTCCGCGTTGCAGCCCTGTCCGTCGTCTGCTTTTGCAATTGCGAGAGCTTCAAAAATTGCTGAAGTAGCTACTACAGCGCGCAAAGAATCAGATGCAATTCCATTTTTAGAATACAGCACGCGAGACGATTGTCCGTTTGAAAATGTTCCAAGCGTTGTAGTTAAATACACAGGCGTGCCGTCCGGCTTCGGATTATCTAATGTATTTGTCAAACGAATTTCAATGTATGCGGCGGACTTTCCATTACCAATAACTTTTGCCGGAATTGCTTTCATATCAATTTTGCAATGCGGATCGTTTTTCGAAACAAATAATACGTGCGCAGTTTTTTGGTCAACTTGATCGGCGCGTCCATATACTCTGTTCAGAACAATTTCATTTTCAAAAATATCTAAACCGAGTTTTGCAATGATGCGAATAGAATCTTTTTCTCCTGGAGCAAGAGACGTTTTAACGTACGTCATAACATTTCCGCTTACAGACGCATTGGAAGATACTTTAACTACTAAAAGATCATGCGCCAGCGTATCAAGCAACACAACGTTAGTCAGCGGAGTCGTTCCGGTATTCGAAACAAGTATGTAATAACTTAATGTATCTCCAATATACACCGTATCTTTTGAAATCATCTTGGTAAGATTCAACGCTGATGGCGTTGACGAAACAGGCATAATAATTACAATTGCTTGTGCAATTTGTTCTTTGGTCTCATCGGAACGTCCATACGCATTATTCAATACTGCTTCATCATTCGGACGATTTGAAACAGCTTTTACCTTAATAATAAAAGAATCTGCTTGACCTACGTTTAATGAAGCGCGCGAATATGTTACAATTCTTCCATTAAGAACCGCATTGGAAGAAGGAACAATTTCAACAAATCGGGACGGAATTGTATCGTGTACAACAACATTGTGTAATACTCTATTTCCACTGTTTGTTACTTTGATTGTATAGAATAACGAATCGCCGGCAACTACAGAAGCAACAGAAGCTTTCTTCGAAAGCGTTAATTTATAAACCGGAGAAGTAATAGATGTAATTGCCGCCTGCGCTGTTTCCATCGGTAATTCATTTGTTTCAACATGCGCGTAGTTTACAATTGTTTGACTTACAAACGGATCGGCTTGAACTTCCGCAATTATTATTAACGTATCTGATGTTCCGGCGGTAAACGCGCTGCGGAAATAGGTTACAATGTTATTTCTGATAAATCCTTTATTTAGCACAACCGCTTTTTTCAATTGAGACGGAAGCGTATCGCTGACTAAAACGTGCGTAAGATTTTGTGAACCGTTGTTGGAAACAACAATTGTATATTTCACCGTGTCGCCGTTTGCAACACTGTCGCGCGATGCAAATTTTTTAATAATAATATTCGGAACGGTTGCAATCAATTTTGATCTAACAGCCGCAGTTGCATTTTGAAGAGCGGTTAACGAAGTCTGCGCATACGCAGTATTTAAAATTTCATTTGAAGAAAGCTGGCGCACTCTTGCATTCACCAAAACAACAATGCTGTCGCCAATTTTCAATGTATCTTTTGATAGTGTAATAAGATTATTGACTCGCGTAACATTTGATGAAGCAGAAAGAACATTTAAGTATTCAGCGTTAACAGTGTCGCGCAATTCAAAATTGGGAAGATGTAAGTCGCCGTTATTTTTTGCAACAATTCTATATAAAATAGTATCGCCAGCTGCAACTGAATCTTTATTTACTTTTTTAGTTAACGAAAGCGAAGCTATTTTTTTCAAAATTGCAGTATGATTTGCATAAATGGGATTAATTTCGTTCGCATCAATTGATGCCTTATTTAGAATTGATGTAACAGAAATAGTCGGTTTTACTCGCGCAGTTACAGCAAGTAATTCTTTGTAACTAGAATCAATTGCGCCTAAATTCCATGTTACCGTATGAGCCGAAGCGCTATAAACGCCGGAATGAGACGAGCTGATAAATTCAAGATCGCTCTGCATCGAATCCACAACTACTGTGCTGGTAATTTTTAATCTGTTAGTATTGCGCGGCGTAATAGTATATTTTACCGTATCACCCGGACGAACTTCGCTTGGACCTGTCTTGGTTAAACTCGGATTCGTAGTTAAAACTACTGGAATATTTCCATTCAATACATAGTAACCGTTATCTGGAATTGTAATTGTAATATTGCCTTTAAGTTCAGAAAATCCCAATTTAACATTATATGTTCCCGGCTCTACATCTTCAAATTTATATACGCCGCGGTCATCCGTTTCTTTCGTTAAATGATCGCGGCGGATATTTTTAATTTTTCTTTCTATTGTCCCAGTTCCGTCAGTTCTAATAAGTTCTAACGGCAAATTGGGAATATAAATTGGGATGCCGGCAATTAAATAATATACAGTTCCAGAAACTGAGTTCTTGTTAGTAATAATGTGCGTTACACTGCCGGTAATATTTACATCAACAAACGTTTGAACCGTTTCTTCAAGATTAAAAATATCTTTAGAAGAAATATCAACTCTATAAATACCAGTTTTAGGAACAAACAATAAAAACTTTCCATCTTTTCCGGTATAAACAGAATTTACAACTCTGTTTGTAACGGTATCTACTACGCGAACAAATGCAGAATCATAATACTTGCGGGCAAAATTATCATAGACGGACCCGGCAATTGCTCCGGGATAAAATTCTACAAAAATAGAATCTATAGTATTACAATCAGAAAGTAATGATACCGTTACTTTAGATTTAACATATACGCCGCTCGATAAATCTGCGTTTAAAGAATCAAGGACGAAACCGTTTTTAGAATACAATGTGATTGACGACTGTCCATTAGAAAAACTTCCAATATCTGCAACATAACGAACCGGCGTACCATCCGGTTTAGGCACGCCAAGAGTATCTGTAATTTTTACTTTAATAGCCGCCCATTGTAATCCGTTTGCAATTATTTGATTAGGAACTGTAGATACCTGCAACATGCATGATTCTGAACGAATAATATTCAATAAAATTGAAGCAGAAGATTTAACGACATTTCCAGTACTATCCGTACCAAATGCTGTATTTGTTACTGTATAGCTTCCGGTTGCAGTATCGTTTACAGCAACGGAAACAACAATTGTATCCGAAGCATTAACAGATAGAGTTCCAATATTCCATGAAATAATATTTCCAGAAACTGTTCCTTTATTTACACTAAGAATTTTAAAGAATGAAGGAACAGTATCGGTTACTTGAACATTTGAAAGAACAAAGTTATATGCATTCATTGCCGCAATTCTGAACTGAACAGTATCCCCGCGCTGAGCAGATACGCGGGAAACTGTTTTATTCAGAGAAAGCTCGCCCCACCCTTCAACAATGCTGTTGACGGTGTTACTCTTTGAACTATCTGAATTTCCGTTCAAATACTGAAATCTCATCCAACCGGTGTTTTCAATTTGTGTTCCCGCAGGCGTTTGCGCAAAAAGCGGAACACTTACCGATACCATCAGCAAGCTGAGAAAGAACGAAATAATATGTGATTTAATTTTTTTCATTATCAAATTTTCCGAAGCCCCGCACAAAATTGTGCGGGACTCGGAAAACATAAAACATTAGTTGATCTTCACCATGAATTTAATTTTACCCGTACGGGAAGACTCAGCCATCAATAAAGAACCAACATTTCCTACTGTAACTGTAATTGTACCATTGCTTACTGCAACAGAACCTGTATTATCATTTACCGACGTAAACGAAGCTCCCGCTCCAAACGCTGTTTCTACGCTATTTGCTATATAGGTTGTGTTTGTCGGCGATGCATCGGTGATAACAATTTGATTTGCTTGACCAGAACCATTATTGGAATAAGTAATGGTATAAATCAAAGTATCGCCCGGACGTGTGCGACCGTTTGTTTTTCCGATTACAGATTTGTTAAGAACCATAACAGGCGCTTTAATTCTTGTAATTGTCCAGCCGGTATCTTTTGCAGCCGCAGTTCTTGATGTTACCACATACGATGCGCTGTCGCGGC
>CAYXEE010000130.1:0-6894 GCA_964463935.1 uncultured Chitinophagaceae bacterium
TATCTTTGATATAAATAACCGAAGGCGCAAAATCTAAAACATTTTGAAGAAGCTCACGATTTGTTCGGAGTTCTTCTTCTGCTTTCTTGCGCTCGGTGATGTCGATGACAAATCCCTCTAATGCCATCAATTGCCCATTGGCATCGTAAACTCCGACTCCCCGCTCCCAAACCCATTTCTCCGCTCCGCTTTCAGTAAGAAAGCGATAGTTGGTTTCATAGGACCGCTGTTGCTTTAAAGCGGTTTGAATCTCATCCCATACAGGCCCCTGTTCGTCAGGATGAATCAATTGACCGATTTCGCGACGATGTTCCATAAAGTCACCCGCGGGATAACCGGTCAGAGCGAAAACGCCTTCGCTGACAAACTCGGTGGTCCAGTCCTTGTCGTTGTGGCAACGATAGACCATACCTGGCAGGTTTGCTATAAGTGTGGAAAGTTGTCGTTCACTCTCCCGCAACGCCGACTCCGCCCGCTTACGCTGAATTGCTGTCTCTGCTAGATGTGTTACCCGGTCAATCAGACGAAAATCTTCTGCATTCGGACTGCGCGGCTCACGATAGTACATTGCAAAACTTGCAAGAACTTTTCCATTTTCACCAATAATAGGCGTTGACCAGCATGCCCTAAGTCCATGCGTAAGTGCAAGCGCTCGATAGTTTTCCCATAATTGATCGTTCGCAATATCATTCACTACTATTTGCTTGCGAAGAAACATTGCTGTTCCGCATGATCCTTCTCGCGGTCCAATCGAAGCTCCTTCAATAGCATTATTATATTCTTTTGGAAGGTGGGGCGCGGCGCCGTAACGGACATGAATTCCATCAGAATCAAGCAAAAGAATTGATGCAATCGTCTCTTTCGTTACCGATTCAATTCCTAACACAATTACGGACAAGATTTCCTGTAAAGTTGCCTTTGAATAAATCAATTCAAAAACTTGGTTCTCCAACGCTAACAGTATTTCCATGTATTTGCGCTCTGTGACATCATCAATAGCAGCAATCATCCCATCGAATTCACTGTTTGAAGAAAAAAGTGGTGAAGCATTAATCGAAAGCATAATCCGTTTTCCGTCGGGCCACTCAATAGCGTGCTGAATATTATAAACGGATTGTTTTGTTGCTGCAACTTGGCGAAACGGAAGTTGTTCATCGGGGAATGGTTTACCGTTTAAATCTGTGATCCGCCATGAAGGAGCATTGTAATCGCACTGTGTAATTTCATTTTTTGAAAGTCCCAACACTTCTTCTGCGCGTTTGTTGGCATAAGTGATTTGCCCATTGCGATCAAGGAGAACAATTCCCGTTGGGCTTGTTTCCATAATCTTTTTGGTAAGGTCACGCTCACGCCGAATATCTTCTTCTGCTTTCTTTCGTTGTGTGATCTCTGTAAAAAAAATCGTTATTCCGTTTTTGGAAGGATAGATACGGTTCTCGAACCAACGGTCGAAGGGCGCATAATAATCCTCAACAAGAATCTGTTCCTGTTCGTTGAAAGCTCGAACATAGGCATTAGCGAATGTACTTCCTTTTGCTTCGGGATATTCTTTCCAGTAATTCTTGCCAATAAGTTCTTCAGGCTTGCGACCGAGCATCTCACTCGCTTTTTTATTGACGTAGATGTAATTCATCTCAGAATCGAAGGCGACAAAGCCGTCATTGATACGCTCGAAGACAGATCGGATTTGTTCCTCGTTGGAATGCAATTTTTTTTCTGCGAGCTTTTGCTCAGTAATATCCTCACCAATGCTCGCAGCGCCGATAATATTTTTTTTAGTATCGCGCAGAATGGCGCTGCTGAATCGGATGATTCGTTCCTCTCCATTCTTTGTACGGATTGGATTTTCGAAATGCGCTGTAATCTCACCGGGTTGCAATCCACGCAAAAATAATTCTTTTACTTCAGGATGATTGTTTGGTATAAATTGCGCAAACCAATCGCAGCCCAATACTTCATGCAATTCATATTCTGCGATTTGTAAGAGGAAATTGTTGCAATAGGTAACACAACCGTTGCAATCGAGTTGTACTGCAACAAGCCGTAACTGATCCACTATCTCTTGAAATTGCAATTCAGATTCATGTTTTATTGCAACAGCAGATAATTTTTTCTTTTCTGTGAGAAGCTGCTTTGGTTTCGATTTGCTCTTTGTTCTTGCAGTTGGTTTGGATTTCTTTTTCATATCAACGCTCCGTTTCGTTATCATTGAAAAAGCATCAATTCATATCCATCGCACTCTTGGCGTTAAAAATTAAACCCAGGAGAAAAACTTGCGATGTAAACATGCGGATCTATCACAAAAGTTGTATTGTATCATAATTACGGTCCGCTCTGGCTGATTCAATGTAAAACAACTTTCCGATTAAGGCAAAAAAAATTTCACTAAGGTGATTATCCAAATCCCGACACGCAGGATTAATTAACCGAATCTTAAAAAGTACAGATGTCGGACATCGTGTTAAGGGCACTCTAAAAACATCTCTCGCAAGCCGCCAACTTTAAAATTATTTGGGTGGCGGGAAAAGTCCTAGATCACAAAATGATGCCTTTCCGAAGTACCGAAGGAATCCCTTCGGGACGGGCATGACGTTTTTCTTGTTTTGCGTAACTTCAGTTATTTATTGGTAAAAAAACAGCTATTGCAGAGTTATTTTGGATTGTTTGCTGAAAGGGTGGAGGAGACAAAATAAAAATCTTCCATTGTATTCATATTGTAAAAGCAATTATTTAATGCTCCCGGAAATTCAGATTCTATATCAATAATTTCCGCTTGTTCCATTTCAATAAGCTGTAAAACCTTGCATTTTTTTTTGCCGTCATAACTTGTTAGCATCGTTTCGATTGATGGCAAAACAGATTTGTTATATACTCCGCATAACTGTTGAACGAAACCATCAGCTTTTGCAACCGCAATATTTTTTTGCGTCGGATACTCAATAATAAACGACATCACTTCAGTATTCATGAGCGGCATATCGCAGCTTAAAACAAAAATTTTTTCTGTACACGAATATTTTAATCCGGCATGAATTCCAGCAAGAGGTCCAGTATTTTTATACTCATCACGGAGTATTGGTAAATTGAGAAAGGCGTATTCTTCAGGCGCATTTGAACTGAGAAGCGCCGTTGGAAAAAGAGAAGCCATCAGTTTTGCAGTACGTTCAATAATTGTTTCATTTCCAATTCGCAGAAAGGATTTATTCGTTCCCATGCGCGAACTTTTTCCGCCGGAAAGAAGAACTCCGGTTATATTAGAATACATTCTACGAATTCCCCTTTGTCTAAAAAAATTTTTTCTTCAGGAAACACAATTAAACAATTTGCTTTGCTTAATCCGAACATATTTCCGGAAGATTGATTTTCAAGAACTGAAACATAACGTGTTGTCAAATCTTGTTCAACACAGCCGCGAATAAAATGACGTTTATCATCCTTCTTTTTTATTGGCGAAGAAAGTTGGGCAAAAACAGAATGAGATGCTTTTTGGTGAAATAGTTTTTCAATAATTGGCTGAACAAAAATTCTAAAATTTACGAATGCTGAAACAGGATTTCCCGGCAGCCCGAATACGAATATTTTTTTTTGTTGATGCTGTATTGTTGCAAAGAGCAGCGGTTTCCCCGGTTTAATTCGTACTTTCCAAAAATGAATTTCCGCGCCAAGCGAAAGTAAAATTTCCTGCACAAAATCTTTTGCGCCGACTGAAACTCCGCCGGTTGTTAATAAAATATCTATGGAACTTGAAAACAAAATTTTCTGAAGCGCATCGCGCAAATAATGTAATTTATCGGAAGTAATGCCGAAAGATAGTGGGCTTTGCCGGACAGATTTTACTTGTTCTATTAACGACTCAATATTTGTCGCGCGAATTTTATCCTGTAATGGTTTTTCTGTGTAAGGAAGCAGTTCATCGCCTGTTGCAAGCGCTCCAATGGATAATTTTTTATACGCCAAAAGAACATCTTTTCCGCATGCCGCTAAAATTGAAATATGATTTGGATGAATTTGAATATTTTTCGAAAGAACGTTTGCTGCTGTTATGCAATCGCTTCCCTGCATCCGAATATTCATACCATGTTTTAATGAAATATTTTCTTTCAAAAATATTGTATCATCTCGCGTTTCAACATCTTCAATGGGAATTACAGCATTTGCATTTGCCGGTAGTTTTGCTCCGGTCATAATACTAACGGCGGAAAATTCATCCATTGGTACTTCAGAAAAATTTCCTGCGGAAATTTCGCCCAGAACTTTCCACGAAGTCTTTTCGGCGGAAAGACAAATTGCAAATCCATCTACCGCAGAATGATTGAATGAAGGGAAATCGGAATCTGCAAAAATATCTTCGGCTAATGTTCTATACAGAGATTCATGTAAAGAAATAGATTCAGTCTCTAATGAAAGCGCTTGAAATTCTTTTTCAATTATTTCCGTTGCTTCGGCAAATGAAATCATAAGTATTTGTCGTTAGTATCTTTCGTTGTCTATTACGTAGAAAATATTATTTTTACCGGCTATGTGAATAAATTGAAAATTCATCGCACGATAGTTCACATTTTTGAATGTTTGTAAATTACTGTTTATGCAACCTTTGCAATCTTCGCGGTTTCAACTACAACCGAATCATTAACAAAAATTTCTCCGCTGCAAAGTACTTTAGCAAAAATTCCCTCGCGCGACATTACGCAATCGCCAACTTTAAAAAAGATCGCGCATTTATCATGACATTCTTTTCCAATTTGCGTTATTTCAAGTTCCACAGATGATCCAATTTTAATTTTCGTACCAACGGCAATTGTTGGAAGATGGAGAAATTCTGTGGTTAAGTTTTCTGCAAATGCTCCGGGGCGCAAATTGGGAAGACCGCCTTCGCGCATTTTTTCAATGCTCTCTATTGCCAGCAGGCTTATTTGCCTGTGCCAATTTCCAGCGTGAATATCTCCTTCAATTCCAAAATTTTCTAACAAGCGCGCAGAGTCAACATTTGTTTTTGGTATCCCTTTTTTCTTGCTGATGGAAATTGCGCAAATTTTTCCTGCTGTAGTTGTTGCGCTAGACGAAATAATTTCCACTTTTCCCTCCGGTTTTTGAAACAAGATGAATATTGTTAATTGTAATTTTTTTGTCGAGCGCTTTGCACATATCATAAATTGTAAGCGCGGCTACAGCTGCGGCGGCGAGCGCTTCCATTTCAATTCCTGTTACGGAAGTTGTTTTTGCCTTTGCAGAAATATTTACGGAAGAATTTTGCTTGTTCAGCGTACATTCTATTTCAATTTGAGAAATAAAAATATTGTGGCAGAGTGGAATAAGTTCCGCAGTTTTTTTTGCAGCTTGAATTCCAGCGATTTTTGCAACAGTAAGAACATCTCCTTTTGCAATTTCGTTTTGTTGAACTTTTTTAAAAACTGTTTTTCCTAAAACTACTTCGGCTCGCGCTTCTGCTGTTCGTTCCGTTGTTTGTTTTGCAGAAACATCAACCATTGCAGCTTTTCCTTTATTGTTTATGTGTGAAAATTTCATACGTTATCCTCCGATAGCAAGCATTGAATTTTGCCGCATTTCAGCTAATTCATCAACTTCAGGATGCTGAAACCACTTACGAAGCAGCGCGCGTTGAATTTTTTCTGCAAGTATTTCATTGGAATATTGTTCAGAGCGAAGCAATGTTTTTAAATCAAGCTCATGTTCCGGCGTAGAAAATAAACACGTTTTTAATTTCCCTTGCGCTGTAATTCGCAAGCGATTGCATCCGCCGCAAAAATGTTCTGATACAGAAGAAATAAAACTTACAATTCCATTTGTATTATTTATACGATAATCTTTGCTAATATTGTTCGCATTTAAATTAATTGGCGAAAGTGGAATGCGCGCTTGAATTTCTTCCAGCATTTCTTTGTAGGAAACAAAGGTGGAATTATTCCATTGGTTGTTTGTGAAAGGCATAAACTCAATAAATCGCACATTTATTTCGTTCTCAGCGGCAAATTTTGTAAAGTCTAACAGTTCGGAATTATTTACGCCGCGAAGCACAACAGTATTAATTTTTAATTGTGGAAATTGTAATTCTTTTGCTTTGTGAATTGTTTTTAATACAGTTGTTAAAAAATTTTTCTGTGTAATAAATTGAAAATTATTTTCTTGCAAAGAATCCAAACTAATATTAAGCGAATCTACATTGTAGTTGCGAAGCGCTACTAAATGTTCGTACAGCAACGTTCCGTTTGTAGTAATACCGAGATGGAATGGAAAATATTTTTTTAATTCGCTGAGAGATTTAATAAATCCGATTACGTTTCTGCGTGCAAACGGCTCTCCGCCGGTTAAACGAATTTTTGTAATTCCGTATTGCGAAACGAAAAAATGAATAATTTTATACAACTCTTCGTACGAAAGGATTTCTTTGTTTTCTGTATGAAGATGCTGAAGTGCAGCGGGATTACAATACGCGCAGTGTAAATTGCATTTATCCGTTAACGAAATTCGCAAATAATTGTGAACGCGATTATATGTATCGGTAAAAGTATTCATTGCGCAAACAATAACTTTGTTCCGGCTATGAGCAGCACAACGGATAATATTTTCTTTACTAATTCCGGCGAAAATTTTCTACTACCCAAAAAAGAACCAAACATTCCGCCGATTATTACAGAAATTGCGAGCGGCGCTGAAACAGCAGGAAGCGAGAATGTTGAAGAAAAAATTCCTGCCAAACCGGCAATTGAATTTACTAAAATAAACGGCGCTGAAATTGCCGCTGCTGTTTTTGTCTTTGCCCATTTCAAAAAAATTAAAAGCGGAGTTAAGAATATTCCGCCGCCAACGCCGATAAGACCCGAAAGTAATCCAAGGGCTGCGCCAATTGGAATTACGAGATAGAGCGGGGCTTCA
>CAYXEE010000131.1:0-6803 GCA_964463935.1 uncultured Chitinophagaceae bacterium
ATTGCACTTCGTAACTTCCGGGCATTTGTTCTTCATTCACAAGCGTTGCAACTTTTCTTCCGAGAGCGTCATAAATTTTTAATGTTACCCTCTCCCATAACCCCTCTCCCTTAGGGAGAGGGGAAGGGGTGAGGGTATAAGAAATTGTTGTTGCTGGATTAAACGGATTAGGATAATTATTCAGAAGAAGAAAATTATTTGGAACAACGTCGCTTATTTGTACAGAAACCGGATTTCCAAACAGACCAAGATAATCTGCAATTCCTTGTGCAAGCGCGTTTGCAGTTTTATCAAATGAATGCGCTGTTGCGCAGTTCATATCTTCATACGTCAATGCAAGAACTTTTTCTTTATGCGTGTACCAAAACCAGCTTTCGGGATAAACCCTGGATGCAGAACCGACCCAGCTAATGTGCGAATCCCACGGCATAATCCATTCTGGATAATTACTTCTCACCGTATCAATATATTGTCGTTGCATTTTCCGTACAATTGAGACGTCCCTGAAACGTCATGATACCAGAAGAATTTTTTACATTCGTATGCAGAGTGCATATTTAACGCTATGCGGATGGGATATTGTTCCGCCATAAGTTTTGTAAACATACTTCGCAACACATTCACTTCCGGCTGGCTCGGAAACGTATTCCAATTGCTTTCTAAATCAATATTGTTGGCATTCGTTCGCGCTTTACCAAGTTCAACTCCATCGGGATTATACATCGGCACAATATTGAAGATGCAGCTATCGCGAAGTTTTTTCCCTAATGGCGTATCCGACAAAAGAATTTTTATCATTTCATTCGTTACCCACGTTCCCTGCACTTCGCCGGGATGCGTACGCGCGTGAATCCAAACTCTTTTTTTGGGGACCAAGATTTTCGACGGATCTTGTATTGTAAGCATATAGATTGTGCGCTTCTGCACGGTTGCGCCGATAGAATCCACAATTACGTACATACTTTTTTTCCATTGAGAAATATCGTAGAGCAGCGTATCAAAACCGTAGCCCCAATTTCCAGAGGCGGCAATTTGGAATTCGGCAGTTGTTGTATCGGGATAGCCGCATTTGTCCGGTTCGATAAAATTCTGCGGTATTTGTGCGAAGACAAAATTTGTAAGCAACAATGCGGAAAGCAGTGAAATGAATTTCATAATAATTTTTCTAAAGTGAATTTATAACGCTCTAACAGAAAAATCGGAATAAAATTATTGAAGTGCAATGTTGGTAGTGTCTTAGTTGAAATTTAATCAAATTACATACGTCATTCCCGCTCGTTTTTAGCGGGAATCCCCGCCTGCCAACTATAAAAAATAGTATGGCGGGCAGGTATATAATGGATGCCCGATTGAAACATTTTCCGAAGGAATCTCCCAAAGGGATCCCTTCGGGACGGGCATGACGATTAAATTGAAATTGAGACACCACCGCAATGATGCTTTTGTTTCTTGATAAAAATAGTCGTAATCTTAAGTAATATGAGAGGAAAAAAATCAATGAAAATTTCTTTACGGTATTTTCAAATTTTAACTGTAATATATCTTGCTGTAACTTCAATTGTAACATTGATTATGCTGTTCAACGCTTTCGAGCAGAGCGGTGAAAAATATTTTCCAGCATTTATGCTTTCACAGATTTATGCAATGCCGCTGCTTCTTTCGGCGTTATCATTAACATTCTTAGTCTTTTTTGAACCCGAAAAACTTCAAAAAAAATCTGTTGTGTTTGCATTCCGAATTATCTTTGCAGCAATGATTATGTTGTTTGGAAAATATCTTTCATTGCAATTTGAAAATTCTTTATCTGCTGCAATGATTGTTGTACTTGTTACGGAAGAAATTTTGATTTTACTTGTTACACTATCTTTTTTTTCAATCAAAAATAAATAAAAAACGATGCGCGATTCTGCATCACGGCATCGTTGTACATTTCAAAAATTCTATTTTTCGTACCGTTGTTTTACTGCAGGAATTAAATATTCTTCAAACGAGCGTTTGAAATCATACTCCGGCTCCCAATCCCACTCTCGTTTTGCAAGCGTATCATCAACATCGGCAGGCCAGCTGTCTACAATTTTCTGCCGAAGCGCATCCGGTTTAAAATTCACTTTTGCATTAGGAAATGCCTTCTTAATCACATCATAAAAATCTTGGGCAGAAACGCTAAACGATCCGATGTTGTAAACAAGCGCGGTTAATCGTTTTGCCGGAACCGCCTCTAATTTTAACAGCGCGTTAATTGCATCCGGCATTACCATAAACGGAAGCGTTGCCGTTTTGGGAACAAAGCAATTATATTCTTTTCCTTGCGCCGCATAATGCATCATCTCCGGACCGTAGTCGCTTGTTCCTCCGGTCGGCAATGTTACGGCGCTAATCAAGCCGGGAAAACGAATCGCGCGAAAATCAACGTGCCCTGCTGCGTGCTGCGGATCTATTTGTCGGTAATACCAATTGTAATAGCGTCCGAGGTCTTCGCAATATTTTTTGTTGATTCCGTACATCGTTCGCGCTTCTGTCCATTCAATTTCAGTAACTTTTCCGGCTTTCATTTTTGTTTCAACATCCGGCAAACCGTACGCCGCAATGGAACTCGGAAATAAAAATTTTACATTCTCTCCGGTCGCGCGGGATTGTCGTGCGGCAAGTTCCAACAGATGCAGCGTTCCATCAACATTAATGCGATGACCAAGCACCGGTTCGCGTTCCGCTTTTGTAGAAAGAATTGCGGCAAGATGATAGATTGTTCCGAAATCATAAAACGCGGCAAGACGGTCAATCATTACGGTATCCATAATATCGCCGACGATTGTTTCGTGGCATCGTTCTTTCAGTTCTTTGCTGAGCGGATGAACATCTAATGCAACAATTTTAATATCAGGATTTTGGTCGGTCAATCGAGTAACAAGTCCGTGACCGATTTCGCCGTTGGCTCCGGTAATAAGCACAGCTTTGGTGGACATAAAAGCTCCTTGATGTTTTCAAAAAGTGATTGTAAAAAATCGCTGTAACAATTTTTCTACAAGAAAATTTAATGAGCAAATATACGGAAAGTTTGGCGAGAGATGAAACAAGCCATCCTGCAATAATTCCACAAAAAAAAATTCCTTGCATAAATTTCAAGCAAGGGATTTTTCAAAAACTTCTGAAAAAAATTTTATTTTACTTCTAACAATTCCACTTCAAAAATTAACGTTGCGCCAGCGCCAATCATTTGTCCCGCGCCGCGTTCGCCGTATGCAAGTTGTTCGGGAATATAAAATTCTGCTTTTCCGCCGACTTTCATTAATTGCAAACCTTCCGTCCACCCTTTAATAACTCCGTTCAACTGAAACGTAATCGGTTCGCCGCGGCTGTACGATTCGTCGAACACAGTTCCATTGATCAATCTTCCGCGATAATGAACAACAACCGTGCTTGTATCGGCGGGAACTTTTCCTGTTCCTTCTTTCAAGATTTTATATTGCAATCCGCTCTTCGTAACTTTCACGCTGTCCTTTTTTGCATTTTCAGCTAAGAACGCTTCCCCTTCTTTTTTATTTTTATCGTATTCAGCAAATTGTTTTTCCTGCTGTTTCGCCATCATTTTTTGCTGGAATGCCATCATCGTTTCGCGCACAATGGAATCGGGAAGAGCGTTTGGTTTGCCTGTAAGAACATCTTCCATTCCTTTTACAAAAATCGCGTTGTCAATTTCAATCCCTTGTTTAGCAAAATCTGCTTTTATTCGTTGCGCTATATCATATCCTATAAGATAGCTTACTCGCTCTTTTTCCGTTTTATATGCCGGCGCAGGCGCAGTTTTTTTCTTTTGTGAAAAAGCTGAAAAGGAAATTCCGCAGACCAACAGCGCAACAATAATTTTTTTCATCATCAATCCTTTGTAATATTGTGTACATAATGAACGCCGCATTTGCGGCGTTGTTTTCTGGAGTAAAGATACATACTTTATTTTTGCGAATACAGAATTATTTTACAGTTTTAGTTTTTTTAATATCGGTTCTAACAAATCGCGCCATTTTTCATACGCCTGCGCAGTTAAATGCACTCCGTCCGTAGTGTATTCATCATTCAATATATTGTTCGTAGAAAGGATTGAATCAACATTTATGTATGTAATTTTTTCTTTTACAGCATAATCAAACAACAACGAATTTAACAACGTAACCTCTTTATTTTTTTCTTCCGAGCGTTTCCATTTTGGATTTACATGCAGCGTTGATTGAATAATCGGCGTGATTTTGTGCAAACGCAGAGTATCAATAATTGCTTTGTAATTATTAAAAATTATTTCCATCGGCGCGTCCGCGTAAATATCGTTAATGCCGGTCATAATAAAACAGACTTTCGGCTTAAGATTGTAAACATATTTCATTCTGTGAAGCGTGCCGAGCGTATTGTCTCCGCCGATTCCGCGATTTGCCACATCGGTTCTTCCCAGCAACTCGTTCCAATTTCCGCCGTACGTTATGGAATTTCCCAACATTACAATATCGGCTTGTTTTAATTTAGACAGTTCAAACATTGCCGTAAGATTTTT
Organism: uncultured Chitinophagaceae bacterium; assembly: GCA_964463935.1. Lineage (GTDB taxonomy): Bacteria > Bacteroidota > Ignavibacteria > UBA10030 > UBA8401 > JACFMZ01. Next base: position 4,541 of record CAYXEE010000131.1, read on the forward strand.
GTATGTTGAGCTTTTTAGATACAACGAATCGTACGGCGTTTGCTGTGCGCTGACTAAAGAGTACAATGTAACAATGCTAACAAATATTTTTTTCATAATTTAGTTTCTGTGAAAATCTGCTGTAATTTTTTATGTAATTTCAAATTTCGCTTTTAAAAATTTTATCGCTACTGCGTTCACGTCGCCGGTATTTGCAGTTTATACCCGCTGTATTTGCCTTCAAGCGCCGTAAACGCTATCGGTTTCGGAGTTACAGGAGATGCAACAAACATTGCAATTTTAGAAAACAAGATAACGCATTACACAAATTATTTCATACGCCCATCATAAAATTTGTTATTGATAATTGTTCACTGTTCATTGTTAACTGATAACATTTGCTTCTAACTCCAATCGCACGCCAAAAACCTTTTCAACGCCATCTTGTATTTCATTTGCTAACGCTAACAATGAATGAACTGTTCCGCCGCGATTGACCAATGCAAGCGTGTGATTATCGGAAATTCCAACGCCGTTTTTTGTATATCCCTTTTTGAATCCAGATTTTTCAATCAGCCAGGCCGCCGGAATTTTAATTTTATTTTCAGACGAAAATGTAGGCATTGGTGTTCCATCGCCATTGTTTTTCCAATGTTGATTGATAACTGATAACTGTTCGCTGCCAATAATTGGATTTAGAAAGAATGAACCGACCGATTTTGTATTTGAATCATTCGGATCAATTACCATTGATTTTTTTCTGCGTAATGAAAGAACAATATTTCTCACCGCTTCCAACGATTCTTTTCCATCGGCAAGCGATGAAAGCTGTATTTGCGATTCGATATTTTTTTTCACTTCAGGATATACAATTGTCGGTCTTCCATTTTTCTTTAGTCGAAAAACAACTTCCGTAACAATATATTTTCCAGAATCTTGCAATTTGAAACGACTCATACGATACGAAAATTGACAATCAGCATTTGAAAACAAACTTTCTTCAAAGGTTTCTCGGTTAATAACTTTTACTTCTTCAATTGTATCTTTTACTTCCTGCCCGTACGCGCCAACATTTTGAATCGGTGTTGCACCGACGCTTCCGGGAATTCCGGAAAGACATTCAATTCCTGCAAATCCTTTTTCTACGCACGTTCTTACAAATTTTTCCCAATCTTCGCCCGCTTTTACAGAAACAAAAATATCATCACCATCTTCAACAAATGAAATTCCCTTTAAGTCAATTTTTACAACCAATCCATTAAAACCTTCATCAGCAAAAATTGTATTGCTTCCTCCGCCGAGAATGTGCGCGCGCAAATTTTTTGTTTGAGAAAATTGCAATGCTTCTTGCAATTCAGCAACTGTTGCGCAAGAGCAAAAATATTTTGCCTTGCCTCCAAGTTGAATAGTTGTGAATTGTGCCAGCGGTATGTTCTGTTGAATTTCCATCTATCGCAATTTTGCTCCTTTGCCCGCCCACCATGGATAAATTTCTGCTACGAGTCTGCCGACTTTTATCATCGGATCGGTATCGCACAATGCTTTTGCTTCTTCAAACGAACTAACATTCATAATAAAAATTCCGCGAATGTCGCCGTCATTTCCCATCGGACCGGCAATATCCAATTTTCCTTCTTTATACAAGCGTTCAATATTCGCAAGATGTTCTGTTTGAAGTTTTGCCGCAGTTACAGAATCCTGATTTCGCATCGGACCTTTTTTCAGCAGAACCAAAAAATATTGCTTCATTTCCCATTTTTCTGATTCCTGTTTTTGCTTTTCTTGTAAAAGCAGAACCGGTCCGGCAGCTTTCTTTTCTTCTTCCAATTTTTTCTTGTCCTGAGCATTGAGAACAAGCGCAACCGCAAGAAGCATTACAAAAAGGTTTCTCATAGTATTTTCGATAATTTTAATTTTGATTTTTTATTAATGTAATCTGTCTGATAAAATTTATTGATGACTGATTATTGTTAATTGTTAACTGAAAACTGTTAATTGTTCACTGTCTATTGTAACGCAGCTTTTCTAATTCTATCCATCAATGCCAAACCGATTCCATCTTCGCTTACCTGCTCGCAATAAATTGTTTGAATTTTTTTTTCATCACATTCTCGAAAGAAATGAAACAATGAACGCGCATACTCTTCTTCATTCCGGCAGATTTTTTTAAAACCAAATTGTTGGTTGGAAATTTTTTGCAGACCAATATACGCTGAACTTTTCATCGGCACAGTTTCTGCCGCGCCGCTGACAATAAAGACATACGCAAGCGGAGAATAGTGCC
>CAYXEE010000132.1:0-6728 GCA_964463935.1 uncultured Chitinophagaceae bacterium
CAAAGGATTTGCTCAGGATGACCGTAATTTTTTGTGCCGAGTCGAAGCATTTTTTTATTTTGCGTGACTTCACTTACTTACGAATTTCTAATTCATGAATTACTTTACGGTAGCGTTCAATATCGCGTTCCATTAAATAATCCAGCAAACGACGACGTTTACCAACCATTTTAAGCAAGCCAACGCGCGAATGATGGTCTTTACCGAATTTTTCAAAATGTTCTGTTAAGCTGTTAATGTTTGCAGTAAGAATTGCTATTTGCACTTCCGGCTTGCCGGAATCTTTTTCATTCTTACCGAATTTTTTTAGAATTTCTAATTTCCGCTCTTTCGTGATAGCCATTGTAATGACTCCTTTGTAATTAATTGATTAATGAATATGATTTCAAAATTTTTTCGGTTTTAACCTTGTCGTTTCCCATTTCTCGTATTAATTCATCTACAGATGAAAATTTTAATTGATCTCTAATAAAGTCAATAACTTTTACTGAAACTACTTCGTCGTAAATATCGCTGTTGAAATCAAAAATATTTACTTCGGTTGTCAGTTCATGGTTGTCATAAAATGTCGGTAATTTTCCAATAGACATCATTCCATCATACCATTTTTCACCGACAAAAAATTTAACTGCATACACGCCTACGTTAGGAATAAGTTTTTTTGAACTATTCAAACGAATATTTGCAGTCGGATAACCCAATTGCCGACCTCTTCCATGCCCGCGAACAACAACTCCGGTAAAATTATATTCATAGCCAAGCATAATATTTGCAGATTTTACATTTCCACGAAGCAGCATTTTACGAATTGTTGAACTGCTAATAGTATGCTCCGCTTCCGTTAACAACGACATAGTGTCAACAGTAAAGTTAAATTCTTTACCAATTTCAATTATTTGATTTATTCCGCCTTCCCTATCTTTGCCAAGATGATGATTAAATCCCTCAACAACAGCAGAAACTCCTATTCCATTTACAATATACTCTTTGTAAAAATCTGAATACGACTTTCGAGAAAATTCATATGAAAATGGAATTACAAAAAGATAGTCAATTCCAAATTTTTCAATGTGATGCGCCTTCTCGTCAAATGTTAAAAGTAAATCTATTTTTTTGTCAACGCTTACTATCTCGCGCGGATGTGGTTCAAAAGTAACAACCACGCTTCGTCCGGCAATGGCGTTTGCCTTTCGTACAACTTCCTTGAGAATTAAAGCGTGAGCCTTGTGCACGCCGTCAAATGTACCAATTGTAACTACTGAATTTTTATCAAACTGAATTTCAGACAGGGAATGAACTATTTTCATCAATTACTCGCCGCTTGTTGCACGAATTTTTCTAACAGAGGAAGCTGCTCAATGGAAAGAGCATCTTCAATGCGATATTCTCCGATTGCAGTCCGTGTAAGTTCAGTCAAAAATGCTCCGCACCCTAATTTTATACCAATATCGTTAACAAGCGAACGAATATATGTTCCCTTGGAGCATTGAACAAGAAATTCAACAAATGGCAGATTTATAGAAAGAATTTCAAGTTTATATATCTCAATTTCTCTGCTGGGACGCGATACTTCTCTTCCCTTTCTTGCATGCTTGTACAATCTTTTACCTTTTATTTTTACAGCAGAATACATCGGAGGAAGTTGTAGTTGTTTTCCAATAAACTCGCCAAATATAGTTTGAATTTGAGTTAACGAAATACCGCTAATATCTTTTCTTTCAATAACTTCGGTCTCAGAATCAAAACTTTTTGTAGCAGCGCCTAATTCCAACTTTCCGCGATATTCTTTTACTTGAGCTGCAAATACATCTATCTCTTTTGTTTTTTTTCCTGTGCAAAGAATTAACAAACCATTTGCTTTAGGATCTAAAGTTCCCGCATGACCGATTTTTTTAACACCAAGAATTCCGCGCGTGCGAGCCACAACATCAAACGAAGTCCAGCATAACTTCGCCTTCAATAAAATTCAGCGATGAGATATTTTCTAAATGATTTGTAATCACTCTTTAGTATCATCCTTGTGTATTTTCTTAATCAATTCTTCAATGTGCTGGACATTATCTAACGAAGTATCGTGATAAAAATGCAATTCAGGAGTCATTCTAAGCCGAACAGCAGAACCAATAAAAGAGCGTAATTGCGATTTATGAAATTCAAGATATTTTAACGCCGAATTTCTTTGAATTTCTGAACCGAAAATACTTACATAAATTCTTGCAACACGCAAATCCGGCGTCATACGAACTTCGGTAACGGTAACAAAACCAACTTCCGAATTTCCGCTCAGTTCTTTTGTTAAATACATTCCAAGCTCATGACGTATTAACGATGCAACTTTTTCGGTTCTTACAGACATTAGTTTAACTTTCTTTTAGTTTCAACAAATTTGTAACCTTCAATAATATCTCCAACTTTTAAATCATTGAAGTTCTCTAAACCTATTCCGCATTCAAATCCTTTATCAACTTCTTTTACGTCATCCTTAAAGCGTTTAAGAGAAGCAAGTGTTCCGTCAAAAATAGAAACGCCGTCTCGAATTAAACGAACTTTCGTATTGCGTGTAATTTTTCCATCAAGAACCGAACAGCCGGCAATAACGCCAACTTTAGGAACTTTGAATGTTTCACGAACTTCAATGGTTGCAACAACTTCTTCTGAAACAGTTGGCGCAAGCATACCTTCTAACGCATTTTTTATTTCATTGATTGCGTCATAAATAATGTTGTAAAGACGAATATCAACTTTTTCAGTTTCAGAAAGCCGACGCGCATTTAAGTTCGGACGAACATGAAAACCAACAATAATTGCGCGCGAAGCGGCGGCAAGAAGAACATCCGATTCGGAAATTGCGCCGACGCCTTTATGAATTACTTTTACTTTCACTTCGGCGGTAGATAATTTCATAAGCGAATCAGCAAGAGCTTCAACCGAACCGTCCACATCTCCTTTTACAACAATTGAAAGTTCTTGAATGTTATGTCCTGCCTGAATTTGCTGCGATATATCGTCAAGAGTTACTAAACGAACTTGCCTAAAATCTTGTTCGCGTTTCAATTGTTGCCGCGTTAAACTAATTTCCCGCGCAACTCGGTCAGATTCAACAACAATAAACTGATCGCCTGCAGTGGGAATTCCATCAAAGCCGAGCAATTGAACGGGCGTAGAAGGTCCTGCAATTTCTATTCTATTTCCGCGTTCATCCATCATTGCTTTTACACGACCGGAATAAATTCCTGCAATAAACGGATCGCCGATGCGCAGCGTTCCTTTTTGGTTAAGTATTGTTGCAAGAGTTCCTTTTCCTTTATCAAGCTGCGCTTCAACAACAACGCCGCGCGCCATTCTATCAGGGTTTGCTTTTAGATCAAGAACATCGGATTCAAGAAGAATTTTTTCTAACAATAAATCCATATTCTTTCCGATTTTTGCAGAAACTTCAACTGATTGATACTTGCCGCCCCATTCTTCAACTAACACGCCGCGTTCTGAAAGTTGCTGCCGAATGCGATCGGGATTTGCTTCAGGTTTATCAATTTTGTTAATAGCAATAATAATTGAAACATTAGCTGCTTTGGCGTGATTTATAGCTTCAATTGTTTGCGGCATAACATTATCTTCCGCAGCAACTACAAGTACAACAATATCGGTAAGCTGTGCGCCGCGTGCGCGCATTGCGGTAAATGCTTCGTGTCCGGGCGTATCCAAAAATGTAATAATTTTTCCGCTGGAAATTTGAACTGAATATGCGCCGATGTGCTGCGTAATACCTCCCGATTCTCCCGCAACAACATTCGTTCGACGAATATAATCAAGCAATGATGTTTTTCCGTGGTCAACGTGTCCCATAACGGTTACTATCGGGGGACGATGTTGTAAACTTTCTTCATTATCGGGAGTATCTTCTAAAACATCAACGGTAAATTCTTCATTAAAATCTACTTGAAAACCAAATTCATCTGCAAGAAGAACAATTGTGTCTTTATCCAAACGCTGATTTATTGACACCATCATTCCTAAACCAATAGATTTTGCAATAACTTCGGAAGCAGAAACTTTCATTAAATTTGCAATTTCAGCGACGGAAATGTATTCCGTAACGCGCAGCTTTCCTGCTTCAAGAGCCGCCGCTTCTTGTTCTGCTATTTTTTGTTCTTCGCGTTCCTTTTTCTTTTTCTTTCTATGCGCCGCACGACTGCTAATTGCAACTTCGGCATCATCAACTTCAGAAAGCGTACGTTTGATAGCTTCTACAACTTCCCCTTGGTTAATTTCGTATGGACGAAGTTTTCCTTTTTTCTTTTTCTTCTTCGCATTACTTTCTTCTGTCTCGTCTTCAGCGGCAGGCGGCTTAACCTCTTTTTTAGTTTCTTGCGTTGCAATTTTTTTCTTTTTCTTCTTCTTCTTCTTTGCCTCTTCAGTTTCTGAACCTGCTGAAGCAGCTGTTTTGGCGGCGGCGTGCGACGCTTGAGCAGTTTTGCGCGCTTCTTTTTCTGCTTTTGCTTTAGCAACAAGATCAATTTTACCTTTTACAGTCAGCCCTTTTTTCTCTGTAACTCTGCTTTGACGCGCGGCTTCTAACGGAGAAATAACTACCGGCTGTTTTTCATCTTCTTGCGCGCGTTCTTCAACAGGAATTTGCAGTGAAGTTTTTTCTTCGAACGTCGGCGGCGCTGTTTGGACTTCATTTGCGATTTCCTGCGCAGTTTCAGCGGTAGAAACTTCTACAATTACTTCCGTTGTTTCGGCTGAAATTTCCTGAAGCGGACGAACATCATCTTTTTCTGCAACAACTTCTTCTATTTTTTTAGCAGGTTCGGCTTTCTTCTGACGCGTTTCTTTGAATTCCGCAACTTTACGCTGATGACGTTCGGCTGTTGACTTTTCTTTTTTAAAATGAGCCATCAAATCGCGATACATATCGTCATCAATGCTCGACATTAGATTCTTAACTTGGTATTTTTTCTTCGTTAAAAAAGCAATAACGTCGTTATAACTGATGTTGAGTTCTTTTGCAACATCTTTAACTTTTAATTTTTTTGCTAATACTTCGGACATTCGGATCCTTCGTTGGCTTACAAACAGAATTTATTATTTATTTCCCCGGTTATCATTTTCATCTTCTTCGTCTTCATCTGCTTCTTCTTCAACTTCCGCTTCTTCGTATTCTTTCTTAATCATTTCTACAAGCGGAACAAGTTTTTCTTCTTCAATTCCAAGTTCTTCAACAAGTTCTACAATATCGGCGTCAATAACTTCTTTTGCAGTTTTGTATCCTGCTTCTGTAAATCTAAGAAAGACTTCTTCTCCGATATCTTCCTTAAATTCATCTAAATCTATATCGTATTCGCCGCCTTCTTTAACAAGCTGAATTTCAAAACCGGTAAGCTTGCTTGCAAGTCGAATATTTTGTCCGCCCTTGCCGATAGCTAATGAAACTTGATCTTCTGCAACAGTTACAATTGCCTTTTTATTCTCAGCATCAATTTCAAGATCTTTTAATTTTGCCGGAGCAAGCGCACGAGAGATAAAAACAGTCGGCTCATCGCTGTAATTAATTACGTCAATATTTTCGTTGTTTAACTCACGAACTATAGAATGAATTCGTATGCCTTTCATTCCAACACAGGCGCCGACTGCGTCAATTCTATCATCGTGCGATTCAACGGCAACTTTTGCTCGTTCGCCCGGTTCTCGTGAAATACGTTTGAGTTCAATTACGCCGTCATAAATTTCTGGAATTTCCATTTCAAACAATCGTTCTAAAAATCTATTATCAGTGCGCGAAATTATTACAACTGGAGTTGTGGCATTTTTCTTTACTTCTTTTACAATGCCGCGGACAGTATCCCCTTTTTTGTATCGCTCTTTCGGAATTTGTTCGCCGCGCGGCAGAAGCAGTTCATTTTTATTGTGCATTATTAACAGGTCGCTGTTTCGTATTTGATATACCTCGCCGACAATAATTTCACCAATAGAGTTTGTGTATTCGCTGTACACAAGTTCTTTTTCTATTTCTTTAATGCGTTGAGTAAAATTTTGTTTTGCAGTTGTAACAAGTCTTCGTCCGAAATGAATAAGCGGAATTACTTCGACATATTCTTCGCCGACGCTCATTTCTTCGCCGGAAAGTTTTGTTGCAGTTTCAACATCAATTTGCGTATTCGAATCTTCTACGTTTTCAACTACTTCACGTTCGAGATAAATTTCAATGTCGCCTTTATCCATATTTACTACGACATCAAATTTGGCATTCTGCCCGTATTTCTTGCGCACCATCATTCCGAAAATATCTTCTACAATGCCGGCAAGAATGTCTTTGTCGATACTCTTTTCACTCACCAAACCGGAAAATGATTCGACTATCTCGTGATTCATTGGTAACCTCCAAAATTAAAAATACAATAAATTAAATTCTCGGAATAATAAACGCTTCGGTAATAGCTTCAAATAAAATTGCCGTAACGGTTCTTTTTTTCTCTTCTTCAACAAGTATTTCAGATTTAGTAACAGATTGTAGTATGCCGGTAACCCACTTTTTTTCTTCACCTTCACTATATTTTATTTTGCAAAGACGACCAATATTTTTTACATATTGGCGATGAAGTTTTAAAGGTTTGTCTAATCCGGGAGATGAAACATCTAAACGATAACGTCCCTGAATAATATTTTCTGCATCTAAAAGTGCGGATAATTCGCGGCTGATTGTTGAACATTGTTCAATAGTAATT
>CAYXEE010000133.1:0-3959 GCA_964463935.1 uncultured Chitinophagaceae bacterium
ACTATTCTACAAAATTATTTTTCCAAAAAGTCCGATTTCTGTTGAACCAGTACAGTACCACGAACATATCTTGAAATAAATTTTAAAGTGACCATAACATACCATAAACACAAAGAGAAGACTTTACATACAATTTTCAAATTCCATGCTCAACTCCCCCTCTGCAGCGTTGGGTTTGCGCGTTGGAGAGAGGGGTCGGGGGTGTGTAGCTTTTGCTTTTGTATTTATCCAATGCTCAATAACATCCAAAACATGACCAATATTCTTTCTTACATCCTATTCGGTAAACCGTAAGAAACAGACTCCAAGTGATTCTAAATGCTGTTGTCGAACATTGTCTTTTTCTCTTGCTTCATCAGAATTATGAGAGCCGCCATCAATTTCGATTGCAAGTTGCAACTCGCTGCAATAAAAATCAACAATAAATTGGTCAATTGGTTTCTGTCGATGAAAATCAAAACCAAGCATTTGTTTATTGCGCAATTTTTTCCACAAAAGTATTTCTCCGAGAGTGCTATTGTTGCGCAACGTTCTGGCTATTTCTTTTAATGCTGGATTGTATGGAATAATTTTACGTTTCATTTTTTTAACACACCCCTAAATCCCCTCTCGCTTTCACACTGTCTTACACACAGAGGGGACTTTATTACACCCTTTAAATTCGATGAATTAACTCCCCTCTGCAGCGTTGGTTTTATGCGCTGGAGAGAGGGGCTGGGGGTGTGTCCGATAGAAGATTGTGTCCACCGCAACTTGTCCGCTTCACCCGCTTAGTCGGGCAGGCGGAAGGTGAACTCCATCTTGAAAAATTTCAAAACAGCGTATAAATAAACGGCGCAATGGCGCTTCCTTTTGTCAATACGATTAACAATCCAAATAATACAAGCACAACAACAATAGGAAGTAGCCACCACTTTTTATTTTCTTTTAGAAAAGAAAAATATTCTGTAAGTATTTTTAATTTTGCCATAAGTATTTTATTCAATTATTATTGTAGGAACGGTCTCTTGACCGTTCCTATGTAATAGCACGGACTTCCGTCCGTGCCTACTTTAATTCATCCGTTCATAATTAATTGATTTGGATTTGTCACGCATAATCCAATACGATTGTTGCTTTTGGTCTTTATACGAGAAATAAAATTTTTTGCCCAATGCTTTTGCAAATAAACTTATTGGCGTAACTATAATAAAAAAAACAATTGCTAAAATTATCCGAGAAACAACACTGCCCAAAATAATTGCAAACGACATCCAAACTTTGTTAAGTTTCTTCAGCAGATTCGGCTGAACAATTCCGAGAAAAACCAACAGCAAGCCAAAAACTGCTATTGAAATTATTGTTGAAAAGAAGAGCCATTCTTTCCAGAAAGCAACAAGCGCAATAACAAGCAAAATGCCGCCTATCGTAATTCCAAATTTTCGTAATTCCTTTGGAGATTCTTTAATCTGTCTGATTTCGTATCTAATTTCTTCAATCCAATTCATATTCTTTTTTCCAGTCAATGGTATCGTTAAATTCCTGCTGTTCAGATTTTAATAAAATATAGTTTCCAAGAACAAGCGCATCCATTTCGGTTCGCATAAAACATCGGTACGCATCATTCGGCGATTCAACAATCGGCTCCCCGCGCACATTAAAGGAAGTGTTCACAACTACAGGACATTTCGTTATAGCATAAAAATCAGAAATCAATTGATGAAACAACGGATTTGTTTCCTTATGCACAGTTTGAATCCGCGCAGAATAATCAATATGCGTAACCGCAGGAATTTCTGAACGCACAACATTCAATTTTTCAATTCCCCACTTTTTCATCTCGTCGTCTGTCATAACGCGCTGTTTATCTTTTTTAATATCTGCTACCAAAAGCATATATGGACTTTCGCATTCAATATCAAACCAATCGGAAACATGTTCCATTAACACAGCCGGCGCAAACGGACGAAAACTTTCGCGATATTTAATTTTCAGATTCATCTTTTTTTGCATTTCTGGAGAACGAGCATCGCCGATGATGGAACGATTCCCCAGCGCGCGCGGACCAAATTCCATTCTTCCTTGAAACCAGCCGATAACATTTTCTTCTGAAATCAATTGTGCAGCTTGCTTTGTCAATTCTTTATCATCACTCGCAAAATGAAATGGAATGTTGCGTGCATTCAAATATTTTTCAATCTCATCATTTGAATATTCAGTACCAAGATATGAACCTTGCTGCGAATCAAATTCTGTAACATTTCTTTCATTATTAAAATAATGGTGATACGCAATTAACGCTGCGCCGAGCGCGCCGCCGGCATCTCCCGACGCAGGTTGAATCCATAATTTATCAAACATTCCGCTGCGTAAAATTTTTCCATTGGCAACGCAATTTAATGCAACGCCTCCTGCCAGGCATAATTTTTTTTCGTCTGTAATATTTTTTGCATATCGGACTATTTTCAACATTATTTCTTCCGTTACAACTTGAAGCGATGCGGCAATGTCCATTTCTCGCTGAGTGAGCGGAGATTCAGGCGTCCGTTCTTTTCCGTCAAACAATTTTGCAAAACGGTCATTCGTCATTGTTAAGCCGACAGCATAATTGAAGAAATCCATATTCATTGTAAATGAACCGTCTTCGCGCACATCAACTAAATGTTCATAAATTTTCTGAACATATTTCGGCTCGCCGTACGGCGCAAGTCCCATTACTTTGTATTCGCCGGAATTTACTTTGAATCCGGTAAAATATGTAAATGCAGAATACAATAAACCAAGTGAATGCGGAAAATGCTGTTCCGCTAAGAGTGTAATTTTATTTTTTTCTCCGATGGCAATTGAAGTTGTTGAATATTCTCCAACGCCATCAACTGTTACAATTGCGGCGCGTTCAAACGACGACGGGAAAAAAGCAGAAGCGGCGTGAGATTCGTGATGCTCTGTAAAAAGAATTTTTCCTTCATAGTGCAATTCATCTGCAATAACATCCGATAGCCACAATTTTTCTTTTAACCAAACAGGAATAGACATTAGAAAAGAGCGAAAACCTTTTGGAGCATTTACGAGATAAGTTTCAAGCAGGCGATTAAATTTGAGAAACGGCTTATCGTAAAAAACTACCGCGTCAAGTTTTTCAATAGAACAATTTGCTTCTTTCAAACAAAATTGAATTGCGTGAATTGGAAATCGTTGATCGTGTTTCTTTCGTGAAAACCGTTCTTCCTGCGCGGCGGCAATAATTTTTCCATCACGGATTATACACGCCGCAGAATCATGATAAAATGCTGAGATGCCTAAAATTGTTTGAGCCATATTATTTTCGATAATAAATTTTATTCATTGTAGAATATACAACAATTCCGCTGATTCCGCAGATAAACGCGCCGGCTAAAATTGCGCCGCGAACTCCGGAATGTTCCGCAATAAAGCCGATGAGCAAACTGCCAAACGGAAAACTTCCTTGAAAAATTAGCGAGTATAGTCCCATCACTCTGCCGCGCAAATGGTCGGGCGTGCGCCGCTGCAACGAAGCATTTGCTGTTGCAAAAAATGCAACCAGCCCCATTCCAACGCCGATTAAACTTAACACGGATAACGTAACATTGTTTGACAACGCAAAGATTGTTACGAAAATTACAAAGGTAAACAATCCGAAATAAATAAATGTTCGCGGCTTAATTTTTCCATCAAACGTTGCAACAGAAACTGCGCTGATGAACGCGCCGATTCCAACGGCAGTTAATAAATTTCCAAGTCCCACTGCTCCAATGTGCAAAATATCTTCTGCAAAAATTGGAAGCAGAACAGAATATGACCAGCCAAACAGAGTCATAATTGCAACTAAAATTAAAAGTGCAACAAGCGAAACTTCTGAGCGAATGTATTCCAAACTTTCTTTAATTGATAAAATAACATTGGAGGAAACATTGTTCGGTTTTGTTTCCGGTAATTTCATTTTCAACAAGCCGATGATT
>CAYXEE010000133.1:3969-6713 GCA_964463935.1 uncultured Chitinophagaceae bacterium
AAAAATGAAAATGCATTAAGAAAAAAACACCACTCAAGCCCCAGCGTTGCAATAATAACGCCGCCTATTGCAGGACCGGCAATCCGCGCCATATTAAATGTTGCAGAATTAAGCGCAATAGCATTTGTTAAATCTTCTTTGCCAACCATTTCTACTATAAACGATTGGCGCACGGGAATATCAAACGCATTGATTGTTCCAAGAAACAACGCAAGCAGCGCAACAATTTGTATTGTAATGAGATTAAAAAAAACAAGCAGCGCAATTATTACCGCCTGAACTAACGAAAGTGTTTGCGTAACAATAACAACTCGCCGCTTTGAGGTTCTATCCGCAAGCGCGCCGGCATACATAGAAAAAAAAAGAATCGGAATATTTTGCAGAAACCCGATTGTCCCAAGCCATACAGACGAATGAGTAAGTTGATACACAAGCCATTGCTGCGCCATTATCTGCATCCAGCTTCCAATCAAAGAAAGAATTTGTCCTATAAAAAAAAGACGATAATTGTAATGGCGGAAAGAACGAAATGTGGGAATTGATGAAATTTTTTGTATTAGCGCATTGCTCATTCTGTTTCAATTGAATCGTAAATTCTAAATTTCATATACAACAAACAATACATTCCGCCGCCGAGCGTATCGGCAAGCAAATCAAGCGGGTCGCAGCTTCTTCCGGGAGTAAAATATTGGTGAAATTCATCGGTCATTCCGTAAAAAATTGTAAACGCAAATGCAAGCAGAAGACTATATTTTCGTACGGTTTTGTTTGTTTGAAAATAGAACGCCACATGCGCAAGCCAGCATAATATTAAAAAAACTCCTGCGTGAACAACTTTATCGCTGAGTGATTCGAACGATGGAATTTTTCCGCCGGGGATTTCAGACACAGTAAAGATAAAAACCATCCATGCAGCAACGGGAAGTTGATATTGTAAAAAAGAGACAAATTTTTGTTGTGTCATTGGCTGCTCAATTCTTTCATTACATTCGGAATTTTTTCAATTAAATCGCCGGCAATCATTCCATACACGCCGAATTTTTCAGCGCACACATCGCCGGCGGCGCCGTGAATATAGACGCCGTTAATTGCGGCGCGTTCTGTAGAATTGCCTTGCGCAAGAAGAGACGCAATAATTCCACTCAATACATCGCCGCTTCCTGCGGTGGACATTCCCGGGTTTCCGGTTGAATTGATAAACACTTTACCATTTTTTGTAAATGTAAATGTCGGCGCGCCTTTAAGAACAAGCGTTAGATTGCATTTTTTAGAAAATTCCTTTCCTATCTGAATTTTATTTTTTTCAATCGCATCGGAAGGAATTCCTATCAATCGAGAAAATTCTCCAAGATGCGGCGTAAGAATTATCTGCTTAGATTTTCGCTTTCCTAAAATTTCTAATTTTCCGGTAAGCGCATTCAACCCGTCCGCATCAATAACAATCGGCTTTGGCGATGTAAGAATAATTTTTCTTAGTAATTCTTGCGTTTCTGTATTTTGGGAAAGTCCGGGACCGATAAGAAGAATATCGCACCATGAAATTTTTTTCCCTATCTCGTTAAGCGCGGAAAATGCAATGCTCCCCTCTTTTGTAGAATCTAAACCAAACGGCATAACTTCCAATGTTCGTTTCGCAACAATTGAAAATTGCGAATCGGGAATGCCTAAAATTACAGCGCCGGCGCCGCTTCTGATTGCAGATTGACTGCACAACAACGCCGCGCCCGTCATTCCTTTAGAACCGGCAAGAATAAAAATTTTTCCCACGGAATGTTTGTGGCTGTTTATCGGTCTGTGCGGAAGGTCAATATCGTTTCGCTCAACTTCATAGACAGAAGAAAAGTTTTTTACAATAGCTGTTTGTGGAATTCCAATTTCTGCGGTAATAATTTTTCCTGTAAATTCTTTCGCGCGGGCGCAGTAGAATCCTATTTTAGGATTAGAAAGTGTAATTGTAAAATTTGCTTTCACTGCAATATTTTCAACTGTTCCGTTTTCACCGTTCAAACCGGAAGGAATATCAACCGCTGCAATGAGAGATTTTTTCTGTTTGTTTATCCATTGCGCCGCAGAAAAATATTTTCCTGTTAATTTTCCGCGAAACGACGTTCCAAACATTGCATCAAGAATTACATCGTATTGTTCTTTTATTTTAAATGGAGAACGAAAGCTAATTTTTTTAACGCGCTCGGATAATCGTTGGTAGTTTTGTAAAGCGTCGCGGGAATAATTTTTAGGAAAATCCATCAAAACAACGGCTACGGAAATATTTTTTTCTGAAAGCAGGCGCGCGCAAACAAATCCATCGCCGCCGTTATTTCCTTTTCCGCAAAAAATAAAAATGGATTTCTGCGCTACATTCGGAATTTCATTTTCCAATATGCGAATAATGCGTTTCCCGGCATTTTCCATCAGCGTTAACGACGGAATTTTCAACATGCGAATTGCATATTCGTCTGCTGATTTCATTTCTTGCGGAGTTAGTACGCGTTTCATTCTTTTCTATAAACAGAAAAACCGTCCGGCGCATTTCAGCGCGGACGGTTTAGAATCAAAAATAAATTATTAAAAAATTTCTTGCATAAAGTTTAAAACAAGCGACGGGAAAATTCCAAGAATTAAAATAACTGCGCCGGAAAAAGCTACTGTAATAAATGTTGATGTAGAAATTTCCGGCGTTGTAGAATCAACCGGTTCGCGGAAATACATATACACAACAATTCGCAAATAATAATATGTTGAGA
>CAYXEE010000134.1:0-6675 GCA_964463935.1 uncultured Chitinophagaceae bacterium
GTTATAGTGTAATGAAAACGTTATTCTCTATATTTTTCTTTTTTCTCTTCATAGCCGGATGCGGCGTAACGCAGCCCGTTCGTCCTGTTGAAGAAGGGAAAACTGAAATCAATGTTTCGCTCGGCGGACCGATTGCGCCGGTTGGCAATATTGCATTTCCGCTTCCGTATCTTAATGCCGGCGCTGCGTATGGCTATTCAAACGATTTGACATGGTTTGGTAATGCGCATATAACCGCGCTTCTTTTTAAAAATATTGCGATGGACGGCGGTTTTATGCTTCGCTTTGTTAACAAAGATCATTGGATTCCAGAAATCAGTGCGAGATTGCAATCTCTCTTTTTCTGGAATGCATTTCGAACTTCGGATGTAATGCGATTTTATCCTGTTGCGAATGTTACTATGAGTTACAAGATTGGCGCACAATCGTTAGTATATTTTGGTAGCGATGTGTTGTTTCAATTAGACGGCAATCAGCATGAAGAATTTGTCTCTCCGTTTTTCGGATATCAATTTCCTTTTTCTGAACGATGGGGCGGACAAGTAGAATTTAAATGGATGGCAATGAATAAAGATACTCGTCATGGAATTTTTGAAGGCGTTGCTTCAATCGGCGGAAACGGAAATGCCGGATTATTTTTTGGATTACGTTATCAATTAGGAAAATGAAAAAAATATTATTCCAGATTCTTAAAACAAAACATCGTAAAAACTGTTACACTGAGCGCAGTCGAAGTGTTATATTTTTTGTATTACCATTTTTCTTCTTTGGCTGTTTTGATATGGACAATTCGTTGTTCAATAATTCTTCTCTTTCTTCATACGCTTTGCGAACGACTGTAATTCCCGAATCGAGCAGAACGCAAATTGTTTTACAGTCGCAAGGGAAAAAGATTTACGGATATTTTGTACAGTCGAACGGCGCACATCCCGAAATTGTCGTACTGTATCATCACGGAAACCGCGACCATTTGCAATTTTATTGGGACAGAGCAGAATTGTTATACAGAATGGGATTCAATCTTTTTATCTATGATTATCAAGGATACGGAATGAGCGAAGGAACGCCCTCCGAAGCAGGCGTCTATTCCGATGCAACTGCCGCGTATCAGTTTGTCCGCTCAAAAGGATTTGAAGACAGTATGATTGTAAACTATGGATTTTCGCTTGGCGGCGCGCCGGCAACGCATGTTGCGGCAAATGTATTTACACCGCGCGTTCATATTACAGAAGCGGCATTTGCTTCCGCCTCTGCGCTTACGCAAAGCGGAACGCTTCTCGACCTTCCGAGTTCATTTGTAATGAACGGCGAATACAATAACGCCGAAAAAATAAAAAAAATACATTCGCCGGTTTTAATTTTTCACGGTATTGAAGATAAATTTATTGATTTAGAAAAAAACGGACAAGTTCTTTTTTCTAATGCAAACAATCCTAAAACATTTATCAAAGTTAAAGGAGCTGGGCATTCCGACGTGCCGAGCAAATACGGCGAAACAAAATACATAAACAAAATTGTGGATTTTGTTTTGAATAAGAAATAAAACGCAGATTACTATCTTGTAAATCGCCACAAATGCACGAATAAAAGAAAAATAATCGCACAAATACACGAATAAAACAATCAAATCCCATTCGTGAATTCGTGGCAAAAGAAAAATATCGTAAACAACCAATTCTTATATGGAAAAAATAATTCTAAAAGAAGAAAGCTTCCAGATTATCGGCAAGTGTATGGAAGTACATAATAATCTTGGCGCAGGATTTTTAGAAATAGTTTATAAAGATGTGCTTGAACTTGAATTTCAGAAAGCAAATATACCATATGAAAGAGAAAAAATGTACGAAGTACATTACAAGGGTGTTTTACTTCCTCATAAGTTTTATGCAGACTTTGTTGTCTATGGAAAAATAATTTTGGAAATAAAGGGGGTTTCGGGCATTACGGAAGAATTTATAGCACAGGCATTGAATTATTTAAAAGTATCCGGAAATCAATTAGCATTAGTTGTAAACTTTGGTGAATTAAAATTGAACTATAAAAGAATTGTGTTGTAAAAACATAAGCCACGAATGCACGAAAAAAAGAAAAATATATCGCCACAAATACACGAATAAAAATCCCATTCGTGCATTCGTGGCAAAGAAATCGCAGTAGCTACAAATACACGAATAAAAATCCCATTCGTGAATTCGTGGCAAAGAAAACATCAGTAGCCACAAATGCACGAAGAAAAACTAAACCTCATTCGTGCATTCGTGGCAAAAGAAACACTAACGGCGACCTTGCGGATCGCCGTCAGCCATTCAGGAAGCGTTAGACTTCGTCCGCCTTCAACCTCACCTTAACTTCCCGATTGATTTTTGGCATACGTTGAATTTTAATTTCTTCGTCGCGCAACTGCTTCTGCATTTCGTGTTCAAATTCCATATTCGGAGCATCTTGATCGAAATGAAACTGCATCATATTCGATCCGCCAAAATTTCGAAATATTTTTGTTCTCTCTTTTTTCTTTCTAGAAATTTCTATTGAAGCGCTTTGCTTTTTTCCTTTGCGCAAAAATTCAACGGCAATTTTATCTCCGGCTTTTGCATCTTCTATTACATCCTGCACGTCGGAGAAATCTCCAATATTTTCTTTGTTTATTTTTATCAGAACGTCGCCGGCTTTTAAGCCGGCTTTATCCGCACTGCTCGATTTTTCAATTTCTGTAACAAGTACGCCCTTGCCGCCGCCGACTTCAAAATATTCGCCAAGTTGTTTGTTCAATTCCATGAGCGATGCGCCTTCAAACTCATCGCCGCCTTGCATAATTATTTTTTTCACCATCGGCATATTCGGCATTCCGAACATAAAATTTTTTGATGCTTTGTTTTTTCCAACTGTTAGTGAAAAAGATTTTTTCGTATCGCCGCGCTGAACGGAAACATTTGCTATTGTTCGGGGCTTAGTTTCTCGCACCGCCGAAATTAAATCTTCCGACAGTTCAATTTTTTTGCCGTTAAATTCTGTAATTACGTCTCCTTCTTTAATTCCGGCTGTGTCGGCGGGACTGTCATCTACAACATCATTAACATACGCTCCTTCTTTTACTTTTAGATCATTTTCGCGGGCAAATTTCGGCGTTACATCTTGAATTGCAACTCCAATCCAACCGCGTTTGGTGCGTTCTTGCTTTGATTGGGCATCATCTCCCGCAAAACTCACCGCAGTTACAAATGCAATGCTGAAGCAAAGCGCCAGCAGTAAACGAAATTGTTTCATACAAAAACTCCTTTATTAAGTGACGGTGAGGTTGTTGGCTACGGAGCGTTAGACGGAGAGCATACTGAGATTGTTCCGTAGTAACTATTTTTTTAATGCCTTTGAAGTTTGCCGAATGAAACGTTGTATTTATTACAGCGCACCTCTAAAAACATATCTCGTAACCCGCCAACTTTAAAATTATATGGTTGGCGGGCAAAGTCCCAAAGGCGCAAATTATTGTTTAAAAATTATTTTTTGCTGCTTGGCGTCTTTGCGAGAAAATTTATTTGTGAGTTTTTTGAGATGACTTACAGTAAAAAAACTTTTAATCATTCCAAACGTCTATAATGTTTAAATTATCTCTATGTAAGTCCAGCGTTTCTAAACTATTGACACAATCGCAATGTTGTTGTAAATTGAAACAATTGGCTACTTCATTTAAAGTTAGAGTTTAAGTGAATCCCATTATTTTATTGAGGGAAGCGGTGAAAAGTTTACATAAAATTTTTGTAGTTATTGTTTTGGTTTCCGTTGTTGCTTCTGCACAGCCAAATTCAGCGGATTTGCGCGAAGAGCAGGATTATGCGTTTGGGCTTGGACTTTTTCAAGACAAATTGTTTCAATACGCATTTGAGGAATTCAAAAAATTTTTAGATGAATATCCGACAAGCAATAAACGCCCCGATGTAATTTTTCTTTCTGCCGAATGTCAATTTCGTCTCGGACAAGATCAATCTGCAATTGCAATCTATTCTAATTTTATTAAAGAATATCCAAAACATAAACTGCGAAGCGATGCGCTGTTTCGTTTGGGAGAAATTTCCTATTCGCAAAAATCGTACAAAGAAGCGATTTCGTATTACAAAGAAATTTATGAAAAATTTGCGTCGCAGGGACAAGCCGGAGAGGCATCTTATTGGCTTGGAGAAAGTTATTACAAATTAAACGATATATCGAACGCGCAATTGTATTTTCGTTTAAGCATTGAGCGCTACCCGAAAAGCCGTTTGGCAGATTATGCAATGTATTCATATGCGTGGACTTTTGAACAGCAAAAAGATTTTACGAAAGCAATTCAGTTTTATCAAAAGTTGATTGATGAGAAAAAAGAGAGCGAATTGTTTTCAACGGCATCGGTAAGAATTGCAGAATGTTTATTTCAGACCGGAGATTTTAAAAAGACTATTGAATATTTAGTCAAAGCGGCGCCGGCGTTGCGCGATTCCAATGAAGCTATTCGCGCGGAATTTTTAATTGCAGAATCGTATTACAGCGTAGAAGATTTTCCGAATGCGCGCGCAAAGTATATTGCATTTCTTGCAAACCACCCGAAGCATTCGCTTTTTCGCGAAGTAAAATATTCGTACGCGTGGACTTTTCTAAAAACAAAAGAATACGCGCAGGCAATTCAATTGTTTGATGAATTGGTAAATGGAAACGATAATATTGCGCACAAAGCAATGTTTCGCAAAGCGCGCGCGCAGCAATTAAACGGAAATTCCGCGCAGGCAATAGAAACATTTTTAAAAACCGCATCGGTACAGCCGAACGGAGAATTTGCCGATAATGCGCTGTATGAAGCCGGCGTACTTTATTACGACCAAAAGCAGTACGATAAAGCGATTGAACAGTTTAAAACAATAACAACAAAATATCCTGAAAGCGATGTTGCCGCCGATGCTCTGCGAATGATCGGCGAATCGTATCTTATTCAGAAAAAATTTAACGAAGCGCTTTCGTCATTTCGTTCTATTGATAAATCGGGAGTAAGCGCGGAATTAAGAGCGGAAGCGGCGTTTCAAGAAGCGTGGACGCAGTATAAATTAAAAAATTATGCAGAAGCGGCAAAAGCATTTGAATCATTTGTAAGAAAATTTCAAACCAATGCAAAAGCAGGCGAAGCATATTTTTGGTGCGGCGAATCATATTTCCAAATTGGAAAATTTGTTGAGGCAGAAAGAAATTATCTTCTTTCATTAAATGCGCAGAATAATCCGAAAAAATTAGACGCGCAATACGGTTTGGCGTGGACGTATTTTAAGCAGGAAAAATTTGCTCAAGCCGCTGTTGCGTTTGATAGAGTTCTGCTTATTCCCGGCGGCGTGCAAAAATATGGAGTGGAATCATTGCTGCGGCTTGCAGACAGCTATTATGCAAGCAAAGATTATGCGAAAGCGCGCGAAGCGTATAAAAATTATATGCAAATGTATCCGAACGGAGCAGAATTTGATTTTGCTTTGTACCAATCGGCGCAGACGGAATACCGCGCAAATAATTTGAAAGAAGGAATCGCAATATTTTCAGAATTGCTGAGAAAATTTCCGCGCTCGCAATATGCGGATGATTCGCAATACGGAATCGGCTTAATCTATTTCCAGAATAAAGAATATGAAAAAGCTATTGCCGAATTTCAAAAACTTGTAAAAAATTATCCCAAAAGCGACTTAGTTCCGCGCGCATATTACAGCATCGGCGATGCATTTTACAATCTTGAAAATTATGTTGAAGCGATTGCGGCGTATGGCGTTGTTGCCGATACGTATGCAAATTCTCCGTTTGCCGGCGATGCCGTAAATGGAATGCAGTATTGTTTTGTTTTATTGAATAAACCAAATAATGCAATTAGCGTGATACGACAATTTGTTGTAGCAAATCCTAAAACGCGGCTTGCGGACGAGTT
The DNA here is from genome assembly GCA_964463935.1 of uncultured Chitinophagaceae bacterium. Taxonomy (GTDB): domain Bacteria; phylum Bacteroidota; class Ignavibacteria; order UBA10030; family UBA8401; genus JACFMZ01. The sequence goes on from CAYXEE010000134.1 coordinate 5,927, forward strand.
GTATTACAAAATCGGCGAACTGTTTTACAGCCAGCAGCAATATGACAGCGCAATTGCATTTTACAAAGATTTTGTAAATCGTTTCCCGAAATCAAAATTAGTTCCAACGGTGTATCATTGGATGGGAAAATCGCACAGCATAACCAATAATATTTCTGCGGCGCAGGAATCGTACAGAATTGTAGCAGAACAGTATTCTTCAAGCGCCATAGCGAGTTCTGCCTTGTTTGAACTTGGCGGAATTGCATCGCGGCAGGGTAAGCCGGATGTTGCATTAAGCGCATTTTCAAAAATTGAAGAGCAGTATTCAAAATCCGATGAAGCTCCCGAAGCATCGTATCAACAAGCTCTGGTTTTAAAAAGCACCGGACAGTTAATTCCGGCAGTGCGAAAATTTGAATCTACCATTTCGCTGTATCCCAAATCCGGCGCGGCGGATAGAAGCCGCTTGCAATTGGGATGGATGAGCATTGATGCGCAGAATTACAAAAAAGCTCTGGAATATTTCCGCGCCGTTGCAAGCAGCCGCACGGATGAAATTGCGGCAGAAGCGCAGTACGCAGTCGGCTATACGCAGCAATTGATGAATAATTGGATTCAAATCCCAGAGAAACACCGAGTGGATCTGGTGGGTCATTTATTTGGCGGATATACGGCTGCTGTAAGTGCAATGATCTTTCCAGAATTTCTTGCACCATTTTTTCTTGAAGAGCTGCGTTTATCTTTTCTTCTATTTCATGAGCCTCCAG
>CAYXEE010000135.1:0-6631 GCA_964463935.1 uncultured Chitinophagaceae bacterium
GTGCAAGCGGTTTATCTTCTATCATCGGAATTCCATGTTCAACAGCTATATCTTTTATTTTTTGCGCAATCAAATCTGCCCCTTTTGCAACAACTTTCGGCGCTTCCATAGCTCCGGGCTCGTATTGCAATGCAACTGCAAGGTGAGTCGGATTTGTTACAATTACATCCGCCTTCGGAACGTCATGCATCATTCGTTTGTACGCAATTTGTCTTTGCACAGAACGGATTTTACTTTTTATCAGCGGATCGCCCTCCATCATTTTTGTTTCTTCTTTTACTTCCTGTTTGGTCATACGCAAATCTTTTTCGTGTTCAAATTTTTGATAAACAAAATCAAAAATTGCCAAGCCGAGAAATGCAATTCCCGCTTTCGTGCCAATGGAAATTGTGCTTTCAATTAAAAACTCTAAAATGGAACTCACATCGCTGTCCATCAATACAACAGTCTGTTCAATTACAGATGAAATAGCCGAATACGTAACAACGCCAACAATCATCAGTTTCACTAAATTTTTTACTAACTCTACCATTGAGCGCCGCGATGCAAACAGCCGTTTCATTCCTTTCAACGGATTTAATTTTGCAGTTTTCGGCTGTAATGCTTCAAATGAAAACATAAATCCGACTTGCGATACACTGACTGCAAATCCGACAATTGAAAGCCCAATTAGAAACGGCATCATAATCCAAAAAAAAGCGGCTGTTGCTTTAAGCGTTAACAAGTGAATTGTATTTTGCGAAAGTTCCAATGTTCCTGCCGACTGCCAAATTGTTTGGCTTATTGTTCCTATTGTTTTTCCCATTTGTGCGCCGCTTATGGCGGTAATTAAAATTCCAAACATTAATATCACCGCCGAATTTAATTCCATACTTTTTGCAACAGTTCCTTTTTTGCGGGCTTCTTCCCGCTTGTGCTGTGAAGCTTCCTCGGTTCGTTCTCCTGCGCTGTCATTTTCCGCCATTTTACATTGCCTTTACAAGTTCAAGTATTGAATTTTCAAAATTGAGAAGCATTTTTTTTGTTACAAAAACAAACATTGATGAGGATGAAAGAAGAATCAACAACCCGATGCCGATATTGAGTGGAAAGGCGACTATAAATACATTCATCTGCGGCATAACGCGGGAAACAACAGCAAGCGCAATATTTGTTAAAAACATTGCTGCCAACACCGGCGCGGCAATTTTAACTGCCGATGCAAAAAAAACCGCCGTTAATTGCTGCACTACATCAAACATCGGTTTTGATATTGCAAATGTTCCCACGGGAACTGTTGAATACGTCATAACAATTGATTCCAGTAAAAAATGATGCCCGTTCAGCGCAAGAAAAATTAGCAGCGTTGTAAGAAATAAAAATTCGCCGATAACGGGATTGCTTTGATTGCTTTCAGGATCGAAAACATTTGCAACAGTTAAATTCATATTATAGGCGATAATTTCTCCGGCAAATCGAACGGCGGAAAAAAGAAGCGTAACGGTAAATCCGAGAAGCAACCCGGCCATGGCTTCGCGAAGAATCATTAACACAAAGACCAGTAAGCGCGCATCAATATTCGGCGTTTGCGCAGAGATCATTGGAAACATAACTACAGAAATAAATCCGCTGATACCGAGTTTCACCGGAATCGGCGCGGCTTGATGTCCGAGAATCGGCGCGCTGATAAAGAACGCGCTAATGCGGACAAAAATTAAAAAGAAGAGTACAAATTGTTGAACGTATAGTTCCATATTATCGTATCAACGAAGGAATTTGTGCAATTAAATTTGTGGTAAAGTTTATCATTACATCAAGCATCCACGGAAGCGCAAGTACGACAACAATTGCAATTGCAATCAGTTTCGGAACAAAAGTCAGCGTAAATTCTTGAATTGAAGTCGCCGCTTGAAACACCGAAATCGCCAAACCGATAACAAGCGCAACAATAAGAATCGGCGATGAAACAAGAAGCATGGTAAAAAATGCTTCACGAAATAAATTCAAAATAAATTCTTCCGTCATATTAGTACGTATAACTTGAAAGAAGCGTTCCGACAATTAAATGCCATCCATCAACAAGAATGAAGAGCAAAATTTTAAACGGCATTGAAATCATTACCGGCGGAAGCATCATCATTCCCATAGACATCAGCACGCTGGAAATAACAATATCAATAATCAGAAACGGGATAAAAATGATAAACCCGATTTGAAAACCGATGCGCAGTTCGCTTATTGCAAACGCCGGAATCAGCACATACGTCGGAAGTTCGGCGCGTGTTGCCGGTTTATTAAGATTTGCCATTTTTAGAAACAATGCCAGATCTTCTTCCCGTGTTTGCTTAAACATAAATTCGCGCAGCGGCTCAATTCCTTTTTCGTATGCCTGCGTTGCGCTTAATTTATTATTCATATAGGGCTCTATCGCAACGGTATTTATTTTATTCCATACAGGCGCCATTACAAAAAATGTTAGAAACATTGCAAGACCTACAAGAACTTGCGAAGGGGGCATTTGCGGCGTGCCAAGAGCTTGTTTCATAAAATGAAAAACAACAATTATTCTTGTAAAAGCAGTCGTAAGAATTAACAGCGCAGGCGCCAGCGATAAAATTGTCATCAACAGCAAAATTTGCAGCGTAACAGAAACGTCATCCGGTTTTGTCGCCTTTCCGACTTCCAAAGAAATTTTAGGAATCGGAAGCGAATTGTTTTGCGCTTCCGATACGGCGGTAAAAAATACAAACGCGGAAAACAGCAGAACAAAAAAATTTTTCATTGCTGGCGTCTCCCTTCCGGACGGTTCGGAATAATAGCGCGCATTCCGTTGGTAAAATATTCGGAAAACGATGCAGGCGCTTCGTTCCGTTCAGTTTTCAGCGCGGCTGCTTTCTTATTTATTTTTGCAGATTCTTTTTCAGAAAATTCTGCCAGCGTAGTAATTCCGTTTTCCGTTGAACCAAGAACGAGTACTTTACCCGAAACATTTACGGCGATTATTGATTTTTTCGGCTGTATTGCGGTACATCCAAGAATTTCAATCGGCACCGCCGAGGCGCCGTTGTGCGAAGTTTTTGTTAAATATTTTTTCAAAAAAAAGAGCAGCGCAAACATTAGCCCTAACACAACGGCAAGCGAAAAAATCATTTGAAGAAACGACCAAAACATTTTTATTTTCCTAAATTTTTTATTCGTTCAGAGGCATCAACAAGATTGGTAATACGAATGCCGAAATGTTTTTCAATAACAACAACTTCTCCTTCCGCCATTTTTTTTCCGTTGATAAGAATATCAACCGGCTCGCTTGCTAATTTGTCAAACTCAACAATTGATCCGCGCTGCAATTCAAGAATGCTGCGCAAAGCAAGATTTGTTCTTCCCAATTCTATGGAAACGGGAAGCGTTAGATCCATCAATAAATCCAATTTTCGCTCGCGCATCGGCGTTTGTGTTTCTGTTTCGGAAAACTGTTCGGTAAAATCTTTCATTACCGCATCCTGCATTGTTGTTTCCATCGGTGTTTCAGATTCCATTGTGTTCTCCTTCTTTCATTTCGGTAAGCGTTTTGTTTATTTTCATTGCCATTCTTCCGTTATTTGTTCCGGGTTCTCCCCAGAATCGCGTTATACCTCCAATGTGCAGCTCCATATCCGCGCGTTCAGAAATTTTTGTGCGAATAATTTTCCCCGTTTCAAGATTCATCAATTCGCGCAGTGTTATTGATGTGCGTCCGAGCGCTCCAACGGCTTCCGTAGAAGTTTGTTCAATTTTTTTTGTCAGCACATTGGTCCACTGATGATCTCCGTTTGTGCTGGAAACTCCGCTGTAATGCTGCACATTTAATTTTGCAAGAACATCTTCCAGCGCAAACGTTGGAAAACAGAAATTCATAAGATGTTTTTGCTCGCCGAATGAAACTTCCAGTGAAACTACCATAACTATTTCACTTGTCGGCGCTATCTGAGCAAAATCTCCTTCGGATTCGTACCGCTCTTGCTTAAACGTAAGAGCCGCAATTGTCTTCCACGATTTTTGCAGGTCGCTTAATGCGCGTTGAATAATTCCTTTCATTATGCTCTGCTCAATGCGTGTGATTAGCCGCGGTTTTTTATCGGCATCCGTTGAACCGCCAAGCAGACGAGAAACCATTGCAAGAACTAACTGCGGAGAAAATTCTAAAATGCCGAGCGCATCGGATTCCAAAATTTTGAAGACGTATAAACAACTCGGACTTGGAACTGAAAGCACATATTCCGAATAAAATAATTGATCTACAGACGATACGCCGATATTTACCGTTGTTTGCAGTCTGGAAACTAAATACGAACCGAATGCTTCGCCAAAGCTTTCGTGAATTGCCTGCATAGTTCGAAGTTGGTTTTTTGAAAGCCGGTGCGGCAGACGGAAATCGAATACAACAACTTCTTTTTCTGATTTATTTTCTTCATTCAATATTGGCGGCTGAATTTCCTGAGCAATCGGCATTCCCGAAAGAAGATTATCTATTTCCTGTTGAGAAAGAATTTCTGGCATACAAATACTATTGAATAATAAATTTACTGAAATACACGTTCTTTGTTTTTCCTGTTTTAAGATAACTGGAAATTTTTACTCCAATTTCTTCTCTCAGTTTTTCCCGCTGATGCGCGTCGCTTAATTCTACAAGTCCTTTGCTGGTAAGAATTGAATTCAAAGCGTCTCGAATTTGAATATCTAATGTTTCCATTTCTTTCATCGCTTCAGCAGTGGTTACTTCTACGCCGATAGTTGTCAGCAAAAACCGCGTCCCGTTTGTTCCGGAAGGATTTACTATCACATCTTTAATTACAAAAATATTTTTTATCCCCTCTTCTGCGACTGCTTCCGTTTCGTGCTTATCAGATTTCGAAGCAGCTTCTACCGGATGTGAACCGACAAATTTTGAGAGCAGAAAATAAAACAGCGCAACCTGAACCAAAAAAACCGGTATGCCGATAATGATCATTTTCTTTGATATAAATGGCTGTGAAGCGGCCGCTTGGTCTGGTTGTTTTGTTTCTTGAGGTGCAGATTCTTTTGCCATAATTTTTCCTTTTTCTTTATTACGCTATTTGTTTTTGCAAACGGCGTGCCGTTATATTGGCGTTGAAAAAAATAATTTCGGCTAAAAATCAGTGATTTTGGGCTTTAAAAGTGAGAATCAAAAATTTTGGATGGCTAATATTGTTCAACTGTAATGTATTGTGCTATGTAAGATTTTTCTTCTTTTGGCGGATTTTTACAGGAATTGCACAACGTCTTTTGTACGCTGTAACTAATGAAATAATTTCATCTACAGATTCTTTAACATAAATTTTTTTTCCTGTAGTCGTGCTAAGCATTGTATCCGGCATCGTCTCAATAAATTCCAACAACTCTGCATTTAAAACAATCTGCTGACCGTTTAATTTTGTAACGGTAATCATAAATTTTTTCTCCCCTGTAAAATGGAATACTCTGCGGTTATTCAACCGCAGAGTATGTATTTAAAATTATCGTTTAAGATTTACAACTTCATTTAAAAATTCATCGCTTGTTGTAATAACACGCGCGTTCGATTGAAATCCACGCTGTGCTGTTATCATTCTCGTAAATTCTTCTGCAAGATCAACATTGGATTGTTCCAGCGCGCCGGAAACTATTGTTGACTGAGAAGATTCTCCCGGAGTAACTGTTGCCGGAATACCGGAGTTGGCTGAAACATCGTACATATTATCGCCAACTTTCAGCAAGCCGCTCGGATTATTAAATTCAGCAAGCATTACTTGTCCCATAGACATTACTGTTCCGTTAGAAAATGTACCAATTATTTTTCCGGATTGATCAATGGAAAGATTGCTAAGCGAGCCGGAGCCATATCCGTTTTGTTCGCGCGGCGAAACCGTTGATGTTCCTTCTGTTTGAGTAATTCCGGAGAATATATTCGCTGTGCCAACATTTAAATTGATTAACATTGGCAAAGCGCCGTTATTCGAATTTATTTTTACTGAATCCATTCCATCATTAAATGTAAATGATTTTAAAGTTCCATCTGCATTAAATGTTAATTTACCGCTCCGTCCGCTGGTAACTGCCGCCGGCGTTGGAACATCTACCGACCAACTCCATTCGTTTGCATTTCCGGTTTTTGTAATTTTCATTGTTAATGTTTGGCGATTACCCATTGAATCATACACGGTAACAGACGCATTAGTTGAATCCGCGCTCTTTGATAAATTCGCTGTCATTGTTGTTGATGAAGTTGTTTGTTTTAAGGAAGAACTGCTTAAATCCAAAGAAAGCGCCGGCGCGCCGTTTGAAGGAACAATGGAAATTGATGCAGGCGTAAACGATGTTAATTTTCCTTCGGAATCAAAAACTGCCGTCCCTGTTCCGTTTGTTACGGTTCCATCTGTTGATGTTACAGCAACATTCCAATTATCTGCAGCAGTTTTTGTTAGTGTTACTGTTACAGTGTGAGCAAGTCCATAATCATCGGTTATACTAAATGTACGGATTACGGTTCCATTAACTGCTGTAGAGGCATCAATATTTCCCGTAAGCGCAGCGTTAGCAACTGTTGCTTTAGAATTTAAATTTCCTGCAAGTTTAATTTCCGAGGTAGCGCGCGCAGGAGATTTCTGATCTAATG
>CAYXEE010000136.1:0-6524 GCA_964463935.1 uncultured Chitinophagaceae bacterium
AGTCCCTACAATTTTTTATTTCAGCATTACCATTCGCTGCGTTTTGCTGAACAAAATTTCGTTGTTCGATGTTGCTGTAATTTTGTAAAAATATACGCCGCTGGAAACAAGCGTTCCATTTTCGTTTTTGCCGTCCCATTCAACTTCGTGCGTTCCAATGGAATTAAATTCCGAAACAAGCGTGCGGACTTTCTGCCCAAGAACATTATACACAACAACGCTGACTTCCGCGCTATGACCAAGCGTGTAGCGGATTGCCGTTGACGGATTAAAGGGATTCGGAAAATTCTGTTCCAGAGAAAATTCTTTCGGCGTCATCGGAATTCCGTTTGTATTCTGTTCAACAAATTCTTTTTTGCCGATGACTAAACGGAATGAACGCTGAAGTTCATTTGCATTCATAGAAAAATCGTACTGCGATGATGCCCCAAGCGCAATCGTACGCTCCGCGCGCATATCAACAAGATACGTTTCAAATTCACCGGGAAGATTTCCTTCGGCATTAAAATTAAGACGGATGCGCGAACCTTTTTTCGCCGATGTAACGGTGAAATCCCAATAATTTCCTTCGCTTGTCAGCGGACGAATATCAACGGCGTACGAGCCGGGATTTTGTTTCCACGATTTTCTGTTAAATGTTACAATCAGATAATCAGTCGGCGAAGGAGGCGGCTCAGATGCGTCCAATTCATCCCATTCATCTTTTGCAAAACGGGAAACGCCGGCAACATTCACCATGTCGTTTGCTTTGCCGTCCGAAGCAGAAATATTTACATTCCATTCATTGGCGGCATAACTGCGTGCGGAAGATTTTTCTTTTTTCGAATCGGTTATCTGGAACGGGTTGATATAAATTGTTGTGCTTTCTTTTGCAATACTTTTCACAAAATATCCGGTAAACGCATCCATTGTAGTGGAAACAGAATCAAATCCGGTTCCGCTATACTTCCAAATAATGCGTTCTGCGCTGTCGCGCAGAGAATTTTCCCAGCTTACTTTATACGGAAATGGATTGCCGATTAAATTATAGCCGGGCGCAAGTTTTATCGGATAAAATTCCTGCGAAGGAACAATTGTCGCTTTGCCGGGATTAAATGTTTTCGATCCTTTCGTTATCAGCCAATATCCTTCTCCCCGTTTGAAATCCGAAAATCCTGTTTTCGGATATTCCACGTATGCCCCTTTTTCAGAATTCCAGCGTCCGAATAATCTCCAATTATACGGACCGGGTTCGCCGAGATCTTTCAACACAACGCTGATTGCGCCGTCGTTCAAATCGAACGGAATGCTGACGATACGGTACTGTTCGTTCGGAGTCGGCTCGGGCATTTTTACTTCGTAATTTTCCGTAACGGTAAGAATGTTTGTTGCAAATGTTAAATTATTAAAAGCCGCAAGATTTTTCCAAAAATCAACATCGCCGAAAAGTAAAATTTTTCCTTTTCCGGCATTCCGTAATCCGATAACAGCGGGAGCGTTTTGCTGCGGCGCGTTTTCAACAAATGCTTTTTCCGATGCTTTGGCAAACGGAACTGCTTTGCCGAAAGTTTGCACGCTCGCGCTTCCGACAAAGAGAATTGTATCAACTCCTTTCAATAACGGATGCTTTTTATCCGTAAATGATGTTACCAACAACGCATGCGAATTTTTTTGCACATTATTTACTGTATCAAGTACAAGCGTCGTATCAAGCCGCAAACCGAGAGTATCTGTTAACGCTTGCGAAGAAAGAAGATTAAGAACTGCCGCCGTTTGATTATCTTTTGCATCGCCGAGAAGCAGCGCTGTTCCGCCGTTTGTTACATAATTTCCTAGTAATTGCGCCTCCTGCGCGGTAAAATTCTGCTGCGGCTGAACAATTAAAACAATATCGTATCCCGACGGCGCAAACGTAGTTTCGGCAAACGTAACAGAGATTCCGCTTTGCTTTAGCGCGGTAAAGAATGGAATAAATCCTGCAACGGTATCGCGCAGATTAAATTTCGGTTTATGAACTAAATCCACAAGAATTTTTTTAGAAACCGGAGCCGTTGTTACCGCTGTTCCGTTGACCGAAAAAATAATTTCAGAAAGTTTATCATCGTTTGTTGTAAGCATAAACTGCGCCGCGTGAATTCCGGAATTTTTTGGAGTATAGGTAACTCCGATGGCGCGCAGTTCGTTCGGCAGAATTGTAATGGTTGAAGAATCTAATTTAAAATGTTCGCTGAGTGTAAAATTTTTGTTCTGCTGCAACAGTAACGGAATGTATCCATTATTGCGCACAGTAAAATAATTTTTGCGCACATCGCCGAAATTGATTGTTCCAAAATCTACCGAAGATTTTACAACCTGCGCAATTGTATAACCGGCAACTGTTACAACGGCTGTATCGTTAACAAATGCGTTTCCATCTGTTGCACGAATAATAATGGTATTGCGTCCAATCTGTGCAGGGAGAGATTTCCACGTAAATTTCCCCGCCGCTGTAATTGCTGCATTGGAAGGAGCTTTGAAAATTGAAAATGAAACTTCCTCTCCATCATCGTCAACTGCCGCGTAGAAAAATTGTATTGCGCTGTCCGCTCGCAGCGTTGTATCGGGAAGAACAAGCGTAAAGCGCGGGGGACGATTTACATTCGTTACAGTAATATTCGCCGTATCGGGAATAATGTTTACGCCGTCGCTCGATTCAACAATAATTCTATACAAGCCGGATTGTTTGAAATTCGGTTTCCAATTCAAAATGCCGTCGCTTGTAAGCGTCATTCCTTCAAATTGTGTGCGAAGTGAAAATGTTATCGGCGAATTTTCCGGATCGCTCGCTTGATACGCAAATGTTAACTGCTGATTTTCTGCTATCGTTGTATCCGGCAGAACTTTTGTAAAAAACGGCGGACGATTTATTTTCTTTACAAGAATAAATGCCGTATCAAGCGCAAAAAGATTTTTATCGTCGCTAACGCGGATAATAATAGTATGTTCGCCGATTTGCGCACTAGTCGGAATCCACGTAAACACGCCTGAAGAAGAAATTCCCGCTCCGCTCGGCGCATGAACAATGCTGTACGTTAACGGATCGTTTTCCGAATCCGCCGCTCTGTATGTAAACGTTATATTCTGTTCTTCAAAAATTAAAGTATCGGGAAGTGTTTTGGTAAAGTACGGCGGATTGTTTCCTTTAACAACAGTAATAAATGCCGTATCTACTGCGCCGCCTTTCCCATCCGTTACCGCAACAAGAATTTGAAATTTTCCTAACTGAAATGATGTGGGAGTCCACGTTAACAAACCAGAAGATGAAATTTTAACATTGATTGGCGTTGCCGGAATTGGAACCAGCACAAAAGTCAGCGTGTCGCCGTCGGGATCGAACGCCGTGTATTGAAATTGGAATGCTTTCCCGCTTTCAATCGTAGTATCGGGAAGTACATTTACAAATTTTGGCGCGCCGTTTACTCTCGAAACAATTACAGACGCGGTATCGACAACAATAAATTCGCCGTCCGTTACATTAACAATAATTGTAAATAATCCCGATGTATTTTTCGGCGGCGCAAAAAGAAAATCGCCCGTCTCGCTGATAGATGCGCCGTTAATCGGTTTTGCCAAACTGAATATCAACGGATCGCCGTCGGGATCGAATGCTTGATATTTAAAACTTAACTTCGAGGTATCGTACATCACCGTGTCATTCATAACCGCAGTAAAATACGGCGCGCGATTCTGTTTTTGCACGGTTACAAATGCCGTATCAGCAGTCCCGCCTTTCCCATCCGTTACCGCAACAACAATCGGAAATGTTCCGAGTTGATTAAGAGTCGGCTCCCATGTTAACAATCCAGATGCTGAGACGCTAACGCCGTTCGGTACAGAAATTTTTACAAATGTCAACGGGTCATTATCAGGATCAGCTGCCGCGTATTGAAATTGAAAAGGAACATTTGCAGCAATACTTGTGTCCGGCAGAGTTTTTGTAAAGTACGGCGCGCCGTTAATTTGCACAACAACAATCGTCGCCGTATCAGGCACGCTAAATTCTGCGTCGCTTACGGCAATAATAACAGAAAAAATTCCCGAAGTATTTCGTGCCGGCGAATATGAAAATTTCCCGTTGGATGTTATTGATGCTCCTGCAGGTCCTTTTAATAAACTAAACGTTAGATTATCGCCGTCGGGATCGCTTGCAAGATATTGAAACGCCAAATTTGTTGTATCGTAAATAACAATATCGGGAAGCACGGCAGTAAAAAATGGCGGACGATTAACATTGTTTACTGTAATTTTCATACTGCCTGAAATCGGCGCTGATTTATTATCGGTTACAGAAACTAAAATAGTGTAAGAACCAGCCTGCGAAAAATTCGGCGTCCACGTTAGTATGCCAGTTTTTGTGTTAATCGTCATTCCCTGCGGATTATTTGCACTGGAATAAATCAGAGAATCATTATCTGCATCAGAAGCAAAAATTTGCATTTGCAGATTTTGATTTTCTGAAATTATCGTATCGCGCGGTCCGAGAGTAAATGCCGGAGGGGAATTTGGTTTTATGACGCGCACTTTTATTGTTTTAGAATCTGAACCTCCGGCTGTATCGGATGCAATTACAGAAAACTGATAAAATCCCGCCTGATTTGCCAACGGAGTCCACGTAAAATTTCCTGTAGAAATACTTATCGAAGCGCCGGCGGGCGCATTCTGAACGCTGTACGAAATCGGATCGTTATCACTATCTGTTGCAGTAACAGTAAACGAAAGCGCGTTCATTACGTTTACAAAAAATGTATCGGGAAATACTGTTTGTATTTTCGGCAGACGGTTTACATTTTTTACGATTACATTAAAACTCTTCGCTTCGCCGTGCGCTCCTTTACTATCTTTCACTCCAATTTTGTAAAGATAATTTCCCTGCTGAAAATAATTCGGTCGCCACGCAAGTCTTCCGGAAATTGTATCAAGATATGCGCCGAACGGAATAATGCTTCCCGCCGCAAAATAATAACGCACGGAATCGCCGTCCGTATCTATTGCAACAAATTGTGCAACAAGAGAATCGTTTTCATTTACCGAAGTATCATTCGGCGCAAAAACAAAAAACGGTGCATTGTTCGGTTTTTCCTGCACAGTAATTGTTGCGGGTTGAGGCAGAACAGTCGGCGAATTTGGTCCCGGTTCGTTTAACAAATATTCAGAAAACCAAAAATAATTGTTGGAGGGAATTGCCAGCGGTTTAAATCGTAATTTTAACAGCGTGCCGGAACCGACAAAATCATTTCCCTGCGCCATTCCAATGCGCAATGTTCCGATTTCATCATTCACAGTCGGATTTGCAGTTTGACTTAATGTTCCTTCGCTCAGCGCATCAATAAATTTCAGCGTTGCAGCAGGATATTGAATTTTCATCTGCTGCGAAACAATTTCCGCTCCGGTCATAGAAGAAATATACAGAGGAACAACAATTGTATCTGTCGAATAAATAAGTGTATCCTTAAATCCTGCGCGCACATCGTACACGCCGACGGTAATTGCTCCGTCGTATCCTTCCGAATCATACGCGCGAATATCAACGGCGCCGCGCTGCTTTGCTTTTCCAACGCCTGTTACTGAATTTATAGAAACAATATTTGTATCCATTGAAACCCACGCATACGGCGGCGTTCCTCCGTTTGCAATTGCAGAAAATGTTTCGCCGCGCGCCTGCATTGCAGGAACTTTGTTGATAAAGATTTGCGGTCCGGGAAGAGGATTAAAATTTGCGCCAATGCTCTTCGGCAGAAAATTTTCGTTGAATACAACATTATACGGCAGAAGCATGGAAGGCGAGAACGCATATCTATCTACTTGAAAATAAAGATAGAATAAAATTCCGCCGTTATCGTTCAACGGCTCAATTCCATACGCGGAAACATCAATTGTTCCGGCGCTTGCATTAATAGTATGCTCAAACATCCAATTTTTTATCAGCGTACTAGTATCGGCAATTATTCCGTACGAATGCAGTACGGAAGAATTAAACAATAACGAGAATTGAAGCGATGTTATTTTCAACGCAGAAAGATTGGAAACATAGACCGGAATTTTTACAAACTTCAACTGCTTCGCAGATGTATCGCGTAAAGAAACCGTAATAGATTTTGCGGCAGAAGGAAAAACAAAAAACTGCGCAGTCGAATCCTCCAGATTGTTTGCATCTTTAACAAATACTTTTACGCCGCCAGTACTTTGTGCAATAAATTTTCCCGTAGAAGAAATGACGGCAACCGCTTCGTCTGAAACCCGCCATTGAAGCGGAGGAAGCATTTCGGCAGTTGTGGAAAAATATACCGTATCGCCGACGAAGATTGTCTTTGCCGGTTGTTTCGGTACAATGCCTGCAAACGTAGTTGATGCTGCCCCCATCAACAACATATACAAAATATAAAATCTATATTTCATTGTGGTTTTCATAATATCGCTAAAAATATTTCGCTCTCCTACTTTGCTAAAAGCATTTTTTTAGTTAAAGACTGAAGTTACGCAAAATAAAAAAATGCTTCGACTCGGCA